>JABDAI010000046.1 GCA_013289195.1 Verrucomicrobiota bacterium | reverse complement strand
ACTTTCCTTTCCTGTCTAAATAATGGAACAAAAACCTTTAGCGGTGATTCGAAATCTACACTATTTTTTGGAGATTCTCGAAGCTTCGACGAATTTCAAAAGGATTTGAACATTGATGTATCAGCATCTGGATCGATAGGACTTTTTTCCGCAGATTTAACTGCGTCCTATGCAAGGCATATCAAAGACACTTCATATACTCAGTCTTTTTATTATTCTGAAAAAGTGCTTTTACCAACAGAAATATTTAACCCAAACGACAGTGGTGAGAAAGCATTAAATCCATTTGGTAAAAGTGCTTATGAGCAAGGTCCTGATCACTTTAGAGCTGTTTGTGGAGATCAACTTGTCCAACAAAATCACTTAGGTGCAAGCCTATACGCTACATTAAAAGTACATTTTGATTCGCAGGACGATAAGAGTACTTTTACTGCGAATGCTGGGGCTAAGTACGGAAATATGTTTAGTGTTTCAACGAAGATATCACAAGTAGTCAGCCAACATCATATCAAAGGGCAGTTAGAAGTATCTGCACTTCAAATAGGAGGCGATGTTTCTCAACTTGCAAAAATATTTTCTGAAGGACCGAATCCCTATGCTGTTACATCTTGCTCTCTGGAAGATTTAAATAGTTGCCAAAAGACTGTCAACGGTGTTTTAGCGTATGCAGCAAATGTTTTTCCAGATCAGATCAATTTTCAAAATGGTAGAGTTCTAGGTAATGCTGCAAGTGAAGGTTATACTTTGATGCCTCTTACACATTTAGGGCTAAAAATAGGGGATTCAATAATAACTCCAGAAATTGAGTCTGCTAGAAAAGGTCTTGGAGATTTATATTTGGATAACCAACACGAACAAGTTTTTATAACCCATATTTTAGAGTCACCCATCTTCAATTCGTTTTTCAACAACATTAAAGATGAAATTGAAAAAACAGCTGACGATCTAAACTATAATATAAAACTATTAGACAATTTAGATACTGGAGCCATGGCTTGCTACAATACACCAGAAAAGTGCACCCATATTTTAAGTAACATGACTCAAAAATTAATACCTATTAATGAAAATTTTATCGATCAAATAAGAAATTCTTATAATTTTGATGTTTCTATACAGAAATGTAAACTTGAAACAAATCATCGTAGCTGTCCTCCACCATCTACTAAGTTTGATTCGTGTGATGATGGTCTTCATGGTTCATCGATAGCTATGCCAATTGATAAAGAAGGAAACTTCCGCTGGGATTATTTAGGCCACAATAATACACTTACTATTCTTGAAAACAACGATGGAACCATTTCATTAGGAATAAACGGTAATCCATCCTATTTGGAAATACAAAGCACTAAGCAAGGTCAATACGAAATAGAAGCTCTGTGCAGTAATAATCAGAATCACATACCTCTTCCATTTAATAATGAATGTTATTGCCATCTCGGCAGCAATCATATCTATTTTGGACTAGCCGATATGACATTGCAATCTATTGAGGATATATTTTAAAAATGTAAGTAGTGATTATTCTCTATAATAAGGCCTTGAAATTTAATGCCTTAACGCATATGTTAAGAAAAAATTGAATTTTTTAAGGCCTTTTTTTATAGCCAAAAGATAAAACTCACTTTATCAAGCTAACGATAAAAATACTGTGGTACGATATTTTGCATGCAGGAATACCCTCTGCTTTATCTCGAACTGAAGTTTTGAAGGTCATTTTCATTGTTAATTTTATTTCAAACGAAAATCTCAAACAATAAAAAAATGTATCAATAATAAGTTAATTGTGATAAAAAAATTGACAGTAGAATCAAAATCGAATTATTCTTGCTGTAAGTGGGCAGTTTTGCTGTAGAAGAAAAACTCAACAATCAAATTTAAAAGATAGAAAATGACAAAAAGACTTGAAAATCTATTCGGAAATCTTAAATCCAATCTACATTATAATATAGCTATTGCTAGAACACCCCCAGCTTATGAATTGGGTGGTGGTTATTCTTCGGATAGGCAAATGCCCACTAATCTCCCTTGTCTTAATAATGGAACGAAATCCTTTAGTGGTGATTCCAAATCTGTAATATTTTTTGGAGATTCACAAACTTTTGAAGCATTTCAAAGGGATTTGAATGTTGATGTAACGGCACCTGATTCGACAGGACTTTTTTCAGAAGACTTATCTGCAACTTATGCAAGGTCTGTAAAAGACACTTCTTATACACAGTCTTTTTATTATTCTGAAAAAGTACTTTTACCAATAGAAATATTTAAACCAAATAGCTTTGGTGAGGATACATTAAATCTATTTGGTAAAGATGTTTATGCACAAGGTCCTAATCAATTTAGATCCATTTGCGGAGATCAGCTCATACAACAAAATCACTTGGGCGCCGGCCTATATGCTACATTAAAAGTACAATTTAATTCACTTGAAGATAAGATTACTTTTATTGCAAATGGTGGGGATAAGTATGGAAGCATGTCTAATGTTTCAGCGAAAATAGCACAAGTGGTAAGCGAAAATGATATTAAAGGGCAACTAGAAGTGTCTGCATTTCAAGTAGGTGGCAATATTTCACAGCTTGCAAAAATATTTTCAGAAGCATCAGATCCTGTAATATCTTGCTCTCTTGAAAATTTAATTAGTTGTCAAAAAACTATAAATGCTGTTTTCATTTATGGAACAAATGATTTTCCGGATCAAATTAACTTTAAAAATGGTACAGTCCTAGGCAATGCAGCAAGTGAAAGCTATTCTTTCATGCCTTTAACCTATCTAGGTCTAGAAGTAGGTGATTCAATAATAACTCCAGAAATTGAGTCCGCTAGAAAGGATCTTGGAAATTTATATTTAGATGCCCAAAATCAGCAAGATTTTATGACCCATATATTGCGATCACCTATCTTTAATTCATTTTTTAACGATATTAAAGATGGAATCAAAAAAACATCCGACAATCTAGACTATAATATAGAACTATTAAATAATTTAGATTCTGGAGCAATATGTTGTTATAATAGCCCCGAACAATGTCCAGATGTTTTAAATGACATGAATCAAAAATTAATACCAATTAACGAAAATTTTATTGATCAAATTAAAAATTCCTATAATTTCCGTATAACTATAAAGTCCTGCTCGGACGGCATCATATTAGCCCAACGTCAATGCACAGTAACAAATAATGGTTCAGCTATAGCTATGCCAATTGACGATCAAGGACACTTTCGCTGGGATTTTTTAGAAAATAATAATACATTTACTATTTTGGAAAATAATGATGGTACGATTTCGTTAGGGATAAATGGTGAACCACAGTATCAGAATATACATAGCACTAAACAAGGTCAGTATGACATACCCGGAGCTCACTGTTATCAAACAACAGATGCAATACCTTATCCTTTTAATGTTGAGTGCTATAATCATGGCAAAGATGATTATGTACTAGCAGATATGACATTAGAATCTATTGAATATCTATATTAAAAAAAGAAGTGATTTTTCTTTTCGCAATAAGGTCTTGGATTTTAACTTATTTTTCACTTGAATCTTATCAATTAATAACAAAATTTAATAGATTTTGATAAAAAAAATTAACAATTAAACTAGTAGCTTGTTAACATTACAAAGAAGGCCAGTTCATCTAAAAACAAATAACAAAGAAAAAGGAGGCAAAAATAAATGTCAAAAACTTACAAGAGTCAACATGAAACGCTTGGATACAACTTACACTACAAAAATACAGAGGTTGATTTCACACCGCCTGCATATGAATTGGGTGGTGGCTACTCTTCGGATAGGCAAATGCCGACCTATCTCCCTTGTCTTAGTAATGGTACAATAACTTTTAGCGGTGACTCAAAATCTACTATATTTTTTGGTGATTCAAGAACTTTTGATGAATTTGAAAGGGATTTAAATGTTGACGTAACGGCATCCGCTTCAATAGGCCTTTTTTCAGCTGATTTATCAGCATCTTATGCCAGACATGTCAAAGAGACTGCTTATACCCAATCGTTTTATTATTCTGAAAAAGTACTTTTACCCACAGCAATATTTCATCCAAGTGGCTACGGCGAAGATGCATTAGACCCCTTTGGAAAAGCAGTTTATCAAAAGGGTCCTGATCAATTTAGATCCGCCTGTGGAGATCAAGCAGTACAGCAAAATCATTTAGGCGCTAGTTTATATGTAACATTGAAATTACATTTTTATACGATCAATGATAAAAGTACTTTTACGGCAAATGTAGGAGTTAAATATGGAAGCATGTTTAGTCTTTCAGGTAAAATATCTCAAGTAGTAAGCGAAAATCATATTAAAGGGCAAATAGAAGTATCCGCACTCCAAGTAGGCGGAGATGCATCTAAACTTGCCAAAATATTTTCCTCAGGACCTAATCCCTATGCTGTTACATCTTGCTCATTAGAAGATTTAGGGAGTTGCCAAAAAACAATAGTTGGCGTATTAGCTTATGCAGCGGATGATTTTCCAGAGCAAATTAACTTTCAAAATAATACAGTTCTAGGAAGTGCTGCAAGCGAAGGCTACACTTTTATGCCTTATACATACGTGGGCTTAGAAGTAGGGGAATCAGTAATAACTCCCGAAGTAGAATCTGCAAGAAAAAACCTTGGGGATTTATATTTGCAGATTCAAGGTAAACAAACTTTTATGACGCACATAATAGAATCTCCTATTTTTAATTCTTTTTATAATACCATTAAAGATGGAATAAAGAAAACTTCTGAAGATTTAAATTATAATGTAAAACTCTTGGAAAATTTAGATACTGGTGTTATGCGTTGCTATAATTTTCCAGAAAAATGCCCAGCTGTTTTAAATGACTTGAGTCAAAAATTACATCCAATTGATAATAATCTTATCGATCAAATTAAAGGTTCCTATAATTTTGGAGTTACGGTTACTTCATGTACTACAGTCGTGTCCCCCCCTTATCACAATTGCCGCGTAACACTTCATGGTTCATCCGTAGCTATGCCAATTGATAGAGATGGTCACTTTCGTTGGGAGAATTCAGGCCATAATAATACACTTACTATTTTGGAAAACAATGATGGAACGATTTCATTAGGGATAAATGGTATGCCTCACTATCGGGATATACACGCCTCTTCGCCAGGCCAGTATCAAATACATCATGCTCCGTGCTTGAAGACTACTGATCCTATACCTGCCCCATTTAATGAGCACTGTCATTACACACACACACCTATGATCGATAAAAGAGCCTATGCAGATATGATAATACAAGATATCGACCAGGTATTTTAAAAAAGGAAGTAGTTCCTATCTTTCCACACTAAGGTCTTTGGTGTTTAACCTCTTCTCAGTCATGCTAAGAAAAAAGTTGAAATTTTGAAGACCTTTATTTATTTTTTTCTTATATCCCATCAAGTTATAACAAATAAAAATACTAGATGAAACTTAAAAATTCTGCATTTAAACACGAATCTCTGATCCCTGTCAAATATACTTGCAATGGCAATGATATTTCTCCGCCGCTTTCTTGGAGTGAGCTTCCTGAAGGCACTAAGTCGCTTGTTCTAATTTGCGATGATCCCGATGCCCCCATGGGGACTTGGGATCATTGGATCCTTTTTAATATCCCGATTTCTCTCAAAGGTCTTGAAGAAAATATTCAAGAATTTCCAGATGCTGTTTGTTTTGGCTGCAACAGCTGGAGACGCAATGACTATGGAGGCCCCTGCCCTCCGGACCGTGAACATCGTTATTTCTTTACACTTTATGCGCTAGACAAAACTTTAGACCTTAAGAATGGTGCCACAAAAGAAGCTGTCTTAAAAGCTATGAAAAACCATGTTCTTGAGAAAGAAGTTCTCATGGGCCGTTATAATCAACCAGGTCGTTAGTTTTTTTTAAAATCTTTTGCGTGCTTTTCCATTAATAGGCGTTTTGCTAGGTAGCTTCTTTTTATTTACGTTAATTTCTTTATTTGTACTCACTTTTTCTAGATTAAATTTTTTAGAAACTTTTTCAGTACGAAGAACATGAGTATTTAATCCATGGTTTTGTTCATGATTAGAATAAAGTATAGTACAACCTGCCGATAAGGAATCCTTTTTAATTAATTCACGAAATAGTTCAACCATCTTTATTTGAACTGTATAACCAATCCCTTTAAAAGGTTCATCCATAACAAGATATTTAATGGAATGTGTTTTTAGTTTTAAAAGAGCATTGACAAAAGCTATGCGTTTACGCTCCCCATCGCTCAGAGAAGTCATCCAATTAGCAACATTGATTGTCTTCACATCTTCATTGGCACTCATAGGAATTTTTATTAAATTATCGTAAATTCGTTCCGGAAGTTCCAATGCTTCAAATAGGGTTTTAACAAATTTAATATGTTCTTCGACATCCTTATCCACGGCGTTATTTCCTTCTTCAAACTTTTTTGGATAACACACTGTTTGGAAAAGCGGCTCGTCTGGTCCGAGAATGTAAGGTTGAGATGGAATGAAAATAGATTGAGTCTTCGGCAAAAAGCAAATTCCATCAAAATCATTCCACAGACCGCAAAAAATTCTAATAAGCGTTGTCTTTCCAGACCCTGAAGGTGCGTCTATATGGGTTATAGAGCCTGCAGGTAAGACAAAATCTCCCTTTGCAAGCAAAGTGTTTTTTGCCTTATCTGTATAAATACTACCGCTAAAACTAATTTTTTTGGAATCTATGATTTTTGTATCAATTTCCTCGCGTTCTACTTGCCAGGCCTTAAGACGTTCTTCATAAAGCTTCAATCGTTGGGCGCTCACTTCCACTTTTTCTAACTTTTGAAAATTTTGTTTTGCCCACATAAGAAACATATTTACACGTACGTAATTATTCATGAGGGGGCCAACAATTTCTTGTTTCATTGTTCCATTTCTGACTGCTTCAATCGAAGCAACAATAGGAACCACCCATTCGAAATGTTTTTGATATACCTCAATAGACATTCTGATCGCATTTAGAAAGTCATATTTTAGTGCATTCTTACGCTCTATCTCTAATAACTGCAATAGCTTTTTTGCTTCAAATTCTTCTCCGCCTAAAAAACTTATCAGTTCAGCATGGGTATCCACATTCGTTATTTGGCGAATCAGACGATCCTTGAAATGATTCATTTTCTCATAAAAATAATGCATCGGTCTTTCAAAGAGCATTAAAATCACATTTAAACTCATCGAATATGCAAAACTTAAAGCAATAAATTTTGGCACTATAATTGAAAAAAGATAAAAATTGATCGCCACTGTCGGTGACATTGTATATAAAGCATATAAAGCTGTAGAACAATTAATTATCGTGTTGATTCTTGAACTCCATAAAGAAACCAATAATTCTTGGTTTTCAATATCCATAAACAATTTAACAGGATTAAGATTTGCTTTTTCTACATCGCTTTCAGAACCAGACGAAAAATTATGAGCATTCAATCCATAAGCACTGAAATTTGATAACCATCTTAAAACAAACTCATGTTGGCTCTTAAAAGTTATCGCAGTACTTAATAAGAATCCAAATATATGTTCAAGAACTTCAGCACAAACATGCGCACACAAGGACAAAGCAAATCTTCCTAGTGAACTATAAAATTTTGGATAATAGTCTGGAATACTTGTATTCGTCGCTTGATGCCAAATGGCTGTAACACTTTCTTCTTCTCCATCCAACCATGGATTAATCCAAAAGTTTGATAAGGTGCACGCTACAATTCCTCCAAGAAGAAGATTATTCCACATCTTATCACGGCTTAAACCAAAATTCTTATTAAAAACACTATAGCCTTCAGTCAAAAGAATTTTCGGCAATATGTTTTCTTGCAGGACATGAGCAACATTTACAGGAATATTAAATATCGTTCGTAGAGAATTAATATAAAAAGTTTTATGCGAATTTGCCATTACTACACGAACTTGTTGCGCTTCCTCTCTACGAGCGGCTCGATTAAGTAAAGTACCATCAGTCCTTTTATAGCTTACATCACCATTAAGAGTATGCTTAACTCCATGTTCATTTTCAACTTTTCTTTTTACTGTTTTTTGCATAATTATTAATTTAATTTAGAGTATGTTATTTATTTATTAAATATTTAGTCAATATTTTATTCAAACATATTAAGTAAATGACTGTCCCCCAATCCATCTCCGATTGTAAAATGTGTCAGTTAACGATTACCGATCATGTTTTCATCTACTCGATATTCTAAAATATCGCCGGGCTGACAATTCAAAATTTTGCAAATAGCATCTATTGTTTCCAATCGTATCGCCTTTGCTTTTCCGGTTTTAAGAATCGATAAATTTTGCTCGGTAATTCCTATTCCTTCAGCAAGCTCTTTTGATCTCATTTTCCGCTTCGCCAACATAACGTCTATATTTATCATTATCATAATACGGAAGGTCTAATTATTAAATGATATAGTCATGCTCCTCTTTCAGCATTCGAGCTTCATCCATAATTTGAACTGTAATAATTGTAATAATTCCTATCACCAAAGTGGAAAAATCTGTTGCATCAAAAGAAACCGCAAGGATTCTTTGTCCTTTAGGGTTATGGAAAGTTAAAGCTAAAATCAATAAAATTGATGTGAAAAATTTAGCAATACACCATCCAAAAACGCTATAAGCACAGATCTTCATTTCTCTAATAGTTTCTAGAGTAAATATTTGTCCTTTTTCATAGAGCTTAAAAAGCTTGATCAAATGATAAAATCCAAACATGGTCACTGCATTCTTTATCATTGCAATTCCAAAACATAGCCAGCGCGTGCTATAAGGAATACTCTTAACTATCGGTAAATCTAAATGTCTATATCTTAGTCCATTCAATAAAGACAGTGCCTCTCCATCATATATTACCCATTGAAAAATTACACCAATAGGTATACCTATCAAAACAATTTGAAAAAAAATTCGTATTCTGTTACTCCATTTTTGAATTCTATTCATAGTATTTTCCTTTTCTTTTTTATTTTTTTTAAAGAATTTTTCTTTAACAATTATTGATTATTGATAAATAATTATCGAATGTCAATAATCATTTTGAAAAAAATTTACTTTTATTAAAAATAGATAGGTTAGGGACCGCAACGGCCCCCCCACTCTACTCTTTTATTGATCAGTTCGTGTCCTGAACCAATCATACAGCCTTTCACAACCCCTCGCGGCATTCACCTGCCAATCCGTAGGTCCCATACGGACTTCTCGAGTGTGCTCATTCTGTACCACACATACCATAAGATTACAGGTTCTTTCAAAACTTTGTCCATCTACAGTAGTTATACGATCCACAACTTGTACTGGACCTCTACTTGTTTGACGGCCTACTCTTACTGTTTCTCT
>JABDAI010000045.1:3399-9748 GCA_013289195.1 Verrucomicrobiota bacterium | reverse complement strand
TTGTACTTCTTTAATTTCAATATCGGATAAATCAATAGAAAAGATATTTTGTATATATTTCAGTAAATCACTTTTCTTAGTTACATATACCTTTTTATTTTTTGAAAATCTTTCAATTCGATGTACCATATTCGTTACAAATTTGCTTACTGTTACTTTAAACTAAAAAATCGTAAAATACTGAATGGGTTTCCCAATTTCCAAGTACTTTACGATTTGATTTTAAGCTAGTATAATTACCTGATCCTAAAAAGTTTCTTACACCTTTGCCTAGCTAAATTGTTGCTCTATCCCAGAACGTGCTTATCCTTCTGCTCTTTATGCACGTTCATGACGCTCATTTTGGTAAGAATCATACTTTCTTTTTGCAAACTCTACAACATCCTTACCTCTCTCAACAAACTGATTCACTAATTCATCTGTGCCAATCTCTTTGGCAACCTCTTTGACAGTCTCAACAAACTGATTCACTAATTTATCTTTGTCAAACTGTTTGCCAATTTCTTTGCCAGCTTCTTTGCCAATCTCTATGAGTACCTCGACCAAACTAGTATAGTCATCCCATTGATTTATCGTCTTTAAGAGCATTAGTTGCTCATGATTGTCCAATGATGCAAATGCTTCAGCAACTTGTTGCATTACATCAAAATCACTAAACCCTTGTGCATAAGCGGTTCCGACAGAAACCGATGAACTCATTATCACAGACAGCAAAGCTATTTTCAATAACTTAATAGTTTTCATAACAGATATTACTCCTATATTTTGTGGTTAAACTTTTCTAAACATTCGAGATGAATGAAACTCAAAAATTATTAAACGTCAAATAAAAATACTTAAAAAAATTACAAACTGAAAATCAATACTTATGCTTATTACAGTGTTTAAGTCAGTATTACTGCCTCATCCTAATTATGCCAATTCCCATTTGTTCATTTTTAAATGGGAATGGTATTTGCTATCGTTAGAAGGCAGTCATAGCTCACGGCTCCTTATTAAGCTTAACATGTACGAAAAAAGTTCTCCATCTTTTCCGCTTTATCGCCTCTTTCCATATCTGCTCTTGCATTTTCTCTTTCTGCACGTTCACGACTCTCAGTTTGGTAAGAATCATACTCTCTTTTTACAGACTCAACAACATCTTTACCTCTCTCAATAAATTGATTTGCAACTTCACCTTTTACCATCTCTTTGAATACCTCTATCAAGATTTTTCCTGTGGTATAATCATCCCATTGATTTATCACCTCTAAGAGCATGAGTTGCTCATGATTGTCCAATGATGCAAATGCTTCAGCAACTTGCATGACATCAAAATCACTAAGCCCCTGTTCATAAGCGGTTCCGACAGAAACCGATAAACTCGTTATCACAGACAGCAAAGCTATTTTCAATAACTTAATAATTTTCATAACAGATATACTCCTATATTTTGTGGTTAAACTTTTCTAAACATTCGAGATGAATGAAACTCAAAAATTATTAAACGTCAAATAAAAAACACTTAAAAAAATTACAAAGTAAAAATTAATACTTATTTTTATTATATGGCTCTCTCATCTGCGAGAATTGTGATATTTTGCCGTTTACTTCAAAGCTATCAATTCGATAAATAGATTACCAGGCAGGACATTTTCTGGTGTCATCCCTAAGATTGAGTCACTGAGATATAAGTACTCATGAATGACGATCCTTAAGGTCGATATCGCTTTACTCTTCACGCAATGGGTTGAAACTATAGCCAAGAGCATTTCACTTTTGAAGCCTATATTAATTTTAAAATTAGTTTGATTTTCAGCTTTCAATGAGTAAATTTAATATAAACTAAGTATTTATGCGAAATATTGATTTAGGATACAAAGACTCTGTAAGACAATTTGCAGATGTTAGCGGAGATGGTCAAGTAGATTATTGCCGAGAAATTGGCGATAGACCAAGCTCTTGGATATCATGTTTGATATCTACTGATAATGGAAATGGATTTCTTTCTGGCGATCAAGGATATAGAATCAATGATAAAGGATACCATAATTCTATAAGACAATTTGCGGATGTCAATGGAGATGGCAAAGCAGATTATTGTCGTGAAGTGGGAAATCCGCCAAATACTTTTATAGCCTGTGCCTTAGCTACTGATAGTGGATTTCAGGAAGAATACGGATACGGAAGGATAAACGACAAAGGATACGATAACCCCTTAAGACAATTTGCAGATGTAAACGGAGATGGTAAAACCGATTATTGTCGTGAAGTGGGAAATCCGCCAAACACTTTCATATCATGTGCTATGGCTACTAATAACGGATTTAATGAATATGGATATAGAATCAATGACAAAGGATACCATAATTCTATAAGACAATTTGCAGATGTAAATGGTGATGGCAAAGCAGATTATTGCCGTGAAGTGGGAAACAGGCCAGATTCTTATATTTCATGCGCTATAGCTACTGATAGTGGATTTGATGAATATGGATTAAAATTATCGGACCATAGTGAATGGGATCTATAGGCACTATAGGTTTACCAGCCATATTTGCCAAATTAACACTTTTACTTTTCTTTAAATGCTCGATGTAAGCTATCCATAATTGGACATTACCAAATGTCGCAAAAGGTTCTTTCTCCTTTGACAATAAACACATGCGCAGGCTATTCCGGGATATAATTTTACATCGAAGTTGATTTTAAAATGAACAAAAGTCGCTATCACACCCTGTATAAAGGCATCCTTTGTCAGCATCCAAATATTTCCGCTCTCACGTTAGCTGCAAACCAATCAGTCCATGAATCAAAAGAGGAGTAACTAGTTCCTTCGGCGGTCGCTTTTTGGTTATGCTAATCATGTATTTTTTCGTTACGGCACAGGTATTTTTGACCGCTTCTACCATAAATTGGTTTTCAGGGATTATTCTGAAGTGTACTATCTGTGTTTCAAGATCAGTGATACATTGTGAATTCAGCAGAAATAAATACCGGTTTTATAGCTGCAACTAGTCCATGCAATTCAAAGTGTGATTGGACATTTTTCCGCATCTTTTTGAGGTCTATCAAATCCCCCAAAAGGTGCTATTTCTATTTATCGTTTACAAGTTTTGTTAACGTCAAGTACAGATGGCACCTCTCAAATTTTTTACAAATGGCATTTTTGGGGTGTATTTTATCCTTGATATGGATGTTATTAGATGATTTAGTGTCCTTTTTAAGAAAAAATTTTGAATGAGGTTGAGGATAATTTGATAGCCTTTGAATGGATTTGAGGATGCCATAGCGGGATTTTGTATCAGTGAAATTCAGAATAGAAAATCACCAGATCTCACTATTTTCATAGATGCGACAGAACCCTTCTAAGTATATTACAAAAAAATCTTGAACTTATAAACTTTATACTTTATTGTTTGTGATAAAATTTAATTAATTTTAATAGAGAACTAGAAAGCCATCAATATGCACATGCACATTCCTGATCCAAAAATTACGACAATTACGCATTACGGTCCTGACGGTAGGGCTTTATCTATAAAGGATAGTCCAATTTTAGTTAATGTCATTCAGGGAACCTCTGGGGTTGCCCGTGTGTCGGATATTACAACTCCAATTAGTCAATATAATTTTAATACGATTGGTGAACGCTCGATGGAAATAGAAACAACTCTGTCCTGTGCGGAAAAACATAGTGCGAAAGATAATATAACTATGTCCGTAGAAGATTTGCTATCTTTAATGGATAGCAAAGAAATTATACCCGAAAAAAACAAAATTACCATAGAAATTAAGCATAAAGATGATCTTGCTAAGCTAGAAGGAGCATTGCTTTCGAATCCAGATACTCCTTTTTTTAAGCAAATCCAAGAATTGAATTTTAAGGCTCTCGATATTAATAATGATATTGGTTGCTTCATTATTGCTTTACTAACTAAAAATTCCAATCTTCTTCCCAATCTCACAGGTCTCGCGTTTGGAGATATTCGACAAAACGTTGATTTTATCTTCTTAGAATCGTTCAAAGAACTCACAGAGATTTCTATAGGCAATATTTCTGAAGATGTTCAACTGAGTTTCCCAAAATCACTCGATAAGCTTAAACGTCTTTCTGTTGGACATATTTATAAATGCGTTAAGATGAGCCTTCCAGAATCACTCAAAGGTCTTATTGAGCTTTCTATTGGCAATATTATTAGTAATCTGAAGTTGCCAAAAACATTCGATAAGCTTAAATGCCTTTCTATTGGAAATATTGGTGGTGGTATTCAGCTCACCTTTCCAGAATCCCTCAAAGAGCTTCAACGTCTTTCTATTGGCAAGATATGGGATTATGTTAATCTGAAGTTACCAAAAACACTCGATGAGCTTAAGCGCCTTTCTATTGGCGCTATTGGTTATGGTGGTCAGCTAAGCTTTCCAGAATCGCTCAAAAGCCTTACTGAGCTTTTTATTGGTGATATTCAAGAAAATGTTGATTTAAAGTTACTAAAAACACTCAATGAGCTTAAACGCCTTTCTATTGGGCGTATTTTTGGTAGAGTTCAGCTGTGTTTGCCAGAGTCAAAAAGCCTTACTGAGCTTTCTATAGGCAGTATCAATCATGGTGTTGAACTGCAATTCCCAGAAACACTCGATAAGCTTAAATGCCTTTCGATTGGCCTTATTAATATTAGTGCTCGGCTGAGCTTGCCAGAATCGTTCAATGGCCTTACCGAGCTTTTTATTGGTAATATGGAAATAAATACTAAGCTGAGCTTGCCAAAGACACTCGATAAGCTTAAACGTCTTTCTATTGGCTTTATCAGTGATAGTGCTTATCTGAAGTTTCCAAAATCTTTCCCTTGTCTTGAAAAATTATTTATAAAGCAAATAAGTAAGACTTGCGTTCAATTACTAGGCTTATTTGAGAAGTTAGATACACATAAGTTTACCTTTGAAAATATGGATGATGATGTTGAGTTAAAATCGATGATCCTACAAAAAGCGGTACGTATTAGAGATACAGTAAAATCAATATGCTGTATGTGGAACGCAGAGCTCCCTTATATTATATCAAATCTGGATTACCATTTAGAAACGGTACTTCAGCTTCGATTGGTTTCAAAAGGATTTTATGAACTTATGAATTATCCAAATGGGCTTTCGGCAAAAGCTATAGTCTCTTTTCAATGCAAACAACTTTATCCATCTGACTTTTTCGAAGCACATAAATTCGCGTTTGCTAAAAACAATTCAATAAAAATGGCTTTAAAAATAAAAAATCTTAGTGAGTTCAAGGCTGTACTTCTCCAAGAACAAGAGTTAATTAATAACATTGAGAAATTAGATTTAGAAAAATTTGAAGTTAATGATAGCCCTGATGGCTCTATTCATCAACTATTAACAGAATTAAAAAGCTCAGCCTCATTTCCTAGTCTTACGACCATTACTTTAGGAGATATTCATTACGAAAGCATAGTAGAATTACCAGATTCCCTTCAAAAGCTCACTATTGGAAAGATTCAAAAGAATATAACACTTCAATTACCAAAGGGACTTACAATGCTGGCCATTGGAGATATAAACAATAAAGTAAAGTTTAATCTTAATTTATCAAATTGTGAAAATTTAATCAATCTCACTATTGGCAATGTTGGTCATTATTCGACTCTAACCTTGCCAAACTGCTCTAATCTTAGGAATCTCACTTTAGGAAATATTGGTTCTAATGCCAAAATTCAATTCCCAGATTTACTCAGCAAAGTTACTAATTTGAAAATAGGAAATGTTTTTAGCAAAACAGCTATTGAACTGCCCAATTCGCTTTCCAATCTTAAAAGTCTTACTATCAATGATATTGATGATAATGTAAAAATTAAATTTCCAGATACATTTGATAATCTTGAATATCTCGCGATTCGAAACATAGAAAGTTCGATTAAGCTGCCACCTTCACTAAAAGCGCTTAGAACATTGGTGCTCGGATCTATTTTCCCTTATGTTATCTTAGATCTGAAAAACTCACTTGATAGCCTTACGGAGCTTACCATTAGTGGTATTAGGAGTAATTTAAAACTACCTTCAATTGAAAGCCTCAAAATTCTTACAATTGGAAATCTTTATAATACTCTTGAATTGCCAGGCATTCTAGATAATCTTGAAACATTAAATATTAGAAATATTGCTGAAAATGCAACTTTGAAACTACCGGATTCATTGCTACGACTTAAAACAATTGATTTCAAAGTAGTTCATAATCAAGATGTTTTAACACAACTGAAGAAACTTCAGCAATTCACAAAATCTGAAACAAAAAGCCAGGTATTAATTCAATGAAGAATCTATTTAATAATTATTGATCATTTTGAATAAAAAATTATGGAAC
>JABDAI010000045.1:0-3389 GCA_013289195.1 Verrucomicrobiota bacterium | reverse complement strand
TGATTGAAATTGCCAATGGCCAACGCCGTAATTTATACAAAGAAGAGCAATGGGTAATATTAAGTTTACCTAACAGAGAGATAGAACATAATCTTCCCGAAGATATAGTACGTAGAATTCTTTTTATGTTTAATTTTAAAAGTGTGCTTATGTGTAGATTGCTTTGGAAAAATTTTTGTATGTTGGTTTCTGATGTTTTTGAAGATCATACATGGTTCAGCCCTTTACAAAAGACATCGATAATTTCTTTTCAATCTTTTACACTCAATTCTCCTGCAGGTAAACTTGCATTTTCTCAAAAAGAAAAAATAAAGAACGAAATTGAGATTACTTTTGATGATCTCGAAGAAAGAAAATTTAATGAACTGAAATCGTTTTTCCTAGAAAATGAATTAGAATTTATTCTCCCTATTTCCATAGATCAATTGAACCTATTAGAAACAACCTACAGTCAATCAAAGGCGTTCACTGAAAATTGCATCACAGTAGATTTGAATATTCCTTACAATAGTTTATCTCTACGCACGCTCAATAATAGCCCTCTAAAATGTAAATTGAGGATAACACTGGAAATTAATAGTGACAGAGAATTGGAAGATGCAAGATGGGTACTTTGTCCCTCATATCCAACAGATAAAGAGTTAAGAGATAGAATTATAGGCTGTGATTTTGAAAAATTGTCAGTTACTAATGTAAAAGAAGCTAAAAATATCCAAGAACTCTTACAAGCACTTAGCAAACTTACATCACTTATAATAGGCAATATTCATAATACAAAGCTCTTATTACCAGCACTCAATAAGCTCAAAACACTTTCTATTGGTACAATTGGGAACAATGGTGTTCTTATTCTACCAGAGTTAATGCGAAGCCTTAGAGTTCTTTCTATTAATCAGATAATGTGTACAGCGAATCTCCAGTTATCAAGATCAATGCCGAACCTTAAAGAACTAAGTATCAATAAAATTTGTCAAAAGGGTATTTTTACCTTACTTCAGCCACTCTATAGTCTTGAAAAATTAACAATTAAAGAAATTGGTCCTGATGCTACTGTCGGTTTACCACCCGAACTTAAATGTCTCGAAAAGCTCACGTTTGAAAATATTCAGTCTTCTTTTTTATTACCAAAACGGCTTAATAATCTTGTAGATTTGAATCTTGGTGATCTTGATATTGATGAACCACTGGTTTTGGAATTAATGTCTTTTAATAGTCTCATAAGCTTGACAATTAATGATATTTGTAATGGTTCAGCATTCCATTTATTCTGTTCAATTAATGGCTTAAAAAAGTTTGCTATTCAAAATATAGAGGAAAACGCTGCATTAAAAGTAAGAGGCTCATTGAATAGCCTTGAAGATCTTTCTATTGGTGATATTTGTGGTATGTCTAATATTCTATTGCCAGATTCCCTGCCAAAACTTAAAAGACTCACAATCGGAAACCTGAAAGAGAATGCATTTCTTGTGCCACCAGAATTGCCTAATCTTACTACACTAAGTATTAAAAATATTCATGAAACTTGTATTATTCAGTTATCTTCTGATTTTCAGTTTCTCCAACTAAGGTCGGTTTCTATCAATGGAATCGAATTACTCTATTCAGGAATTCATAATCGATTCTACTTTAATGAGCAAAAAAAAGGTACTGGTAAACAAAAAAGCAGTGTTTCAGGTAAATTAGTAAAAGAGATCAACAAACTGCTTGAGCAACCAGTTGCTCCGGTAAAAAATAAAATAGGTATGATGTCCCCAGGAGATAAAAGTAAACGTATAGATCTTCCTTTTCTTGAAGTTGATATATATCCTTCAGTCTTTTCTAATCCATTCCCTATTGTCGATTCTATGGCAAAGAATAATTTAAAAATTACTCTTAAAATTGATTCCATCGAAGAACTCACGCAACTGCATGAGAATGCTTTCCTCTATAAAAATCAACGTGAGATAATGGATAAAATAAAGTCTTTAGATTTTAGAAAACTCCAAATTGATAGCAATGTTTCTGCTCAAATGAATAAGTTCTTAAAATTATTTGCTGACAACTTAAAATATTGTCCTAATCTTAAAAATCTTTTTCTTGGAACAATAAAAGCAAATACTCTGTTTGATTTTGAAGACTTACTTTCTAATTTTCAAAACTTATCTGTAGAAGAAATTTGGAACGGTGTTTTTTTGAAATTCCCAGAATCTTGTTGCAATCTAGAAAATCTTATTATTGGCAATGTTTGGAATAATTCTAAATTAACATTTCCGTCATCACTCAGTAATCTTGTGACTTGTTCCTTAGGCCATATTAAACATAATGTTACTATTCAGTTTTCTGCCATTCTATCTAGTATTAAAACGCTTTCTTTTAAAAATATTAGTAATTATGCTAATCTAACATTACCTCATTCAATACCTACGCTTACAAGTCTTGTTCTCGGTGACGTTCCCTACAATGTTATCTACCAATTTTCAAAATCATGCCCTAACTTGACAAATCTCACCCTTGGTGATTTCAACAGTGATACTATACTCAATCTTCCAGATAATTTGTTTCCTAATCTTACTCACCTGACCATTGGTGATTTGGGTAGCAATACCAGTCTAACCTTTCCTAATTCTTTTTCAAATTTGCAAAATGTTACTCTTGGCGACATTGGGAGTAATATGACTTTTAATTTTCCAACTACTTATAGCACTGCAGTAAACATTACTTTAGGTAATATGGGTAGCAATATCATTTTTAATCTACCAAATTCATATCCTCAACCCAAAATTTTAACATCTACTGGGCTACCTATCGTTTTTAAATTATTAACATCAACTAATGGTCGTAACAGTTATAGTGTTGAAACTATTAATTCGATTTCAAGTTTTTAAAAATTTTCATTAATTGTATGAGTGAAAATTATCTAAAATTGACATTTTATAGAAAGCACAGTTTTCTCAACTTTGTATTTTTCTTAAACTTCAACAACAACAAATATGCATCAATGGCTCTTTCCAACCAATCATAGAACAACTCTATTACCATTAGGAACAAATGTACAAAATGATCAACGTCAAATAACTGTCAGCTCTGGTAACCCGGAAGCAAAAAAACCATTTAGAAATTTTATAACCCAAGAAGGAGATGTAAAAAATCTTTTTGAACGTTTGTTTCCTCCTCTTCTTCCAGATATTATTATAAAAATTTTATTTTACTTTGATTTAGATAGTATCCTTTGTCTTCGATTGATTTCAAAGACATTACTGAACTTTGTTTCTACGATAGAGTCTCATTATGAATGTAGTCTTTTATCACATAAAGCTGCGATTTCATGTCAATATTCTCAGCTCTTTCCAAATTTTGATCCATCACTTCAAGAAAAAATTATTTTTGTTAATAATGAATGTCTAGACAAA
>JABDAI010000044.1 GCA_013289195.1 Verrucomicrobiota bacterium | reverse complement strand
CGCCAAGAGGTCTTAATCCGCTCGGGGCAGAAAAAAAATTTACAGTTCCTACGCCTTGCTACAGGTTTACCAGTTTAAAATTACGTTTTGAAAATGGTAAGCCGGGGCAAGAAGTGGATGTTACAAAAAGTGCCACAATTGATAATTATGAAGTAGGTGATCCTGCAGTTAAATTGCGTTTGTCTGTAAATACCACTTATTATGAACTTTATGCAGGCGCAGGAAAGGAAAATAACATCATACTGACAATTTCCGAACAACCCAAGAGTCAGTAAATTAAAAATCAGATAAAGAGTAATAGTGGCTCAATTTAGATTGTAATTAAAAATTTTCCTAGATTCCAAATAAAACTATTATTTGCAGCTTTAAAAAAATAAAAAAAGGCTTGCAATATTGAGAAAGAAATTTATTTTCAATTATGTACTTTGTATATATTGAGTCCCGTTCGTCTAGCCCGGTCTAGGACACTGGATTTTCATTCCAGCGACAGGGGTTCGAATCCCCTACGGGATGCCACCTTTGAAAGGGCCCTTATTTTATAGTAAGGGCTTTTTATTTTTAAAAATTTTCGAAGTTTTAATTTTTTTCAATTTTTTATAAAAAAATAATCAAAAACGCTTTACACTATACTTACTATATACCCTAGAATAAAAAAACTAAGGAAAAATAACGATGAAAACATGGTATGTTAAAGATTTGAGTCAATTAACTAAAGTATCGGTGCAAACCTTGCATTATTATGATAAAATTGGTTTACTTGAGCCATCTATACGACTTGCTAATGGATATCGTTGTTATGGAGAAAAGGATTTGTTGAAGTTACAACAGATTATTGCACTCAAGTTTTTTGGATTTCAGTTGTCTAAAATTAAGGCGATATTGAAAGAGGACATCAATGTTTTTGATAGTTTTTTAAAGCAAGCAAAGCTTTTAGAAGAAAATGCAAAAACACTTTTTGAAACCAGTAAAACGTTAAATGAGATAATCTCTAATTGTGATGTAGATAAATCCATTCCTTGGAAAACAATCATTAAATTAATAGAGGTATATCGTATGACAAAAGAACTTGAAACATCTTGGGCTGGAAGAATATTCAGTCCAGAAGAATTAAAACAATATGCTAGTTTTGAACAAGAATTGAAAACTAGATTTACGAAAGCTCAAAAGGAAGCTTTTGAGAAGGAATGGGCCAATTTAGTACAACAAATTGGCGATAATCTTGATAAAGATCCTGAAAGTGAGTTTGGTATCACGTCAGGAAAGAAACTCATGGATCTTGTCAATGGTTTATATGGCAAAAAATATGCAGGACTGCGCACTAAAATATGGGAAAAAGGCTATAAAGAAGGGCAAATGGAGGGCGAACATGCATTATCGCCAGGGATTGTCGAGTGGCTCGATAAGGCTGTCGATGCTTATTATCTAAATGCTATTGAAAATCTATTGTTACAAATAGGTTCGAAGTCGAAATCTTCTAAAGAGATTGCAATGGAATGGAATGACTTATTGGAAAATATGTGCGGTGATGAGCAATCTTTAAAAGATGAGGTTGTAGAAATGGCATTAAAAGATGATAAGGTAAGCGAAGTGGCTAAAAAATGGCTTAGAGCGAACTTCTTAAAGATAACAAATTAAAGAGAAGTGCGTATCACTTAATATCAATCATCGATTGGCAATCAAAAATACTGTATTATTCAAGCGTTACATGAATTGGCTGCATTTTTGATTGCTTTTTCTTTTATGCAAAAAACTTCAATTCGAAATAAATATGTATAGAAAATCCGGAATTCATTCCGTAAAAAACCTTGAAAATCCGGAATTCATTCCGTATAGTTAAGGAAAGCAAGCGAAATTATGTCATTTTATAAACGATTATTGCGATTGAAATTACCGAAAAACCAATCAGCTTTTTTATGGGGTGCAAGAAAGACAGGTAAATCGACGTATTTGAAGGATCATTTTACTCATTCGGTATTTTACGATTTACTGAAAACAGACTTGTTTTTTGATTTGCTTAAGAATCCTAGTCGATTGCGCGAAGAGATTTTGGCTTTATCTAAGGATGCCCTTCAGTATCCTATTATCATAGATGAAGTCCAAAAAATACCGAGTTTATTAGATGAAATTCATTGGTTGATAGAAAATACGGATGCCTATTTCATTTTATGTGGATCGAGTGCAAGAAAACTCAAAACAACGGGTGCTAATTTATTGGGTGGAAGAGCTTGGCGTTATACTTTTTTCCCTTTAGTTTATCCTGAGATCACTGATTTTGATTTGCTGAAAGTGCTTAACTATGGGTCTATCCCCTCGCATTATGATTCAAAGAATCCCAAGAAGTCGCTCAAATCTTATGTGGGAGATTATTTAACGGAAGAAATTAAACAAGAGGGTTTGGTACGTAGCTTTCCTGCCTTTGCTCGTTTTTTGGATAGTGTAGGATATAGCAACGGCCAAATGATCAATTACACTAATATTGCACGGGAATGTGGAGTTGATATGAAAACAGTCAAAGAATATTATCAGATATTATTTGATACACTTCTGGGTTATTTTTTACTTCCTTATCGTAAGCAAATGAAACGAGAATTGATCACTGCGGTACCCAAATTCTATTTATTCGATGTGGGTGTTGGCAATATATTAGCTAGAAGAAGTATCGAAGAAATTAAAGGAGATTTAGCTGGCCGAATGCTCGAACACTACATATTGACGGAACTTATTGCTTATAAAGGATTGAATGATTTAGACTTTGATTTATCTTATTGGCGGACAAAAACAGGTCTGGAAGTAGACTTTATTATCTCTGATTCTTCGATAGTTGCTATTGAAGTTAAGGTATCGAATGAAATAAAGAAAAACGATCTCAGAGGACTTATCGCATTTGCTCAAGAGCATCCCGAAAGCAAGAATATTGTCGTATGCTCTACGCCGAGAGCTAGGGTCAAAATATATGAAGGAATCGAAGTCCACATCCTGCCTATTATGAGTTTTTTGAAGAAATTATGGAATAAGGAGATAGTGAATTAATCTGAGTGATTTGAAGATCTTAATTTAAAGCTTATTTCTTTTCTTAAACGTATAATTGTGGAGATATTAATGAGTATGAGTAATCCTGCTGCAAGACCCATAATGGCAGATATTTTGGATTGATCATAATGAGCAAAAAACCAGAAGGCAAATATAGCATATAAGAAATAAATCAATTTACCATAGCGTGGGGAAATAAATTTTGCTGCTTTAAGGCCAACAGTAAAGTAGGCTTGAATGGTTGTGAAGCCAGCGAGAAAAATTATTGTTAAAATTAAATATTTAGAATAAGGAATATGCATAGAAAGGGCTTTCGTTGCATATTCAGAAAGCTTATAAGAAGTTAATTCTGTCCAAAGATCTGATAAATAAATGATTGTAATGCTTAAAGTACAAATGAAAGTATCCGTAAGGGCGGCGACAATGGCGAGTTGCGCCTGATAATGAAAGTTTTTTGCTTTTGTTTCACTTTGGATAATAGAATCAAAGCCAATAGCTATATCGCCTGAATAGACGGCTCTTGCAGCACCTTGTTGAGCTGCCATTAGGATTGTACTACCTGAAAATCCACCGATAGCGGCATGTCCTACAAAAGCACTTTTAAAAACGGTAATAAAAAACTCAGGCAATTGTTCAATATGTAAAATTATGACCCATAAACACATGCCAACATAAAGTACTATAAATATTGGCATTAGCATAGTGCAGAGGGCAGCAAGACGTTTTACTCCACCAATGCCAATGTAAATGATCAATAAAACAAATAAAATGATCGTAAGTTCTCTAGGTACATTAAAACTATCATGGATGCTATCAATAATGATGGTGAATTGTAAAATTTCTATTCCATAAATGCATAAAAGAAAAGCGGCTAGATTAGCTAAAATGAGTCCCAATTTCCCCTTAAAGGCCTCCGGAATAATAAACATAGGGCCTCCATCATATCCATTACTTGTATTAAGGCGGCGATAACGTAGCCCAAGATAAATTTCTGCATACTTTATAATCATGCCTGCAAATGCTGCAATCCAAAGCCAAAAGAGCGCCCCGGGACCTCCAATAAGAATAGTTGTCATAATGGCTACAATATTACCTAGGCCAGCCATACCTCCAATTGAAACGAAATAGAGTTGGAGAGGAGATACACCAGGCATTTTTCGCTTGGAATAGGCTGCTAAAATTTTAATTGTTGCAGGTAAACGACTTAAGACACGAAATTGATAAAGATTACTTCGATAACTAAAATAAACACCTACTAGGACAATAAGAAAAAATCCTATATAACGCCAATATAGTGTATCGATAGTTGATAATTGTGAAAATACTTGTTCGAGCATCGATTTTTATGAGGAATCGAATGGTTTAGATATTTAATTTTTATTATAAATGGATATTGCGAGGTCGCTGTTATAGGTATGGGAAGTAAGATTTCGATCATTAAGCATTTGTAACCAGATGGATTCATCTTCTATCATTTTGGTTTTATAAGCTTTTTTGAGAACGTCTTTAGGGAAATTGACTTCAATGCCTTTTCCACTGATAATTAATTTAAGCCATTTCCAAAGAAATTCGAAAGTGAATTCGAATCTTTGAATAGTTCCATCGATAGCAAGATGATGTGAATCAATAGGATCTTTGATTGCTTCTTCGAGCTGTTCTAAGGCATCAGAAAGTTTGGATTGGGCAATTTCTAATTTAGTGTTTTCCATGAGATTTATAGAGAGAAATTCCTTCGGTCAAGATGTTATCTTTTAATGAATTAGTATTTCCCAGAGAATCTAGACGTACGCAATCTATTTCTAGTAGAGTGTCGGCATGATCAATAATTTCTATAATAGAAAGCCATTCCATATTGGTAGCTTTGGGGCAAACAATGGCGAGATCTATATCGGAGCGTTCTTTATTATCCTGTCTGGCTCTGGAACCATAAAGCCAAATTTCTTCTACAAAAGGCAGAGATTCGAGTTCCCTAAAAAAAGTATAACTTGTAATTGTTGATGGCATATCCCTGATTAGATATTACTTTTGTGAACTTTGCCAGCGATTATAAAAAACTTTAAAAATCCAGATGGTTATAAAAATTGTTGAGCATATGACAACTATAGTGGCCCCCGAGGAAATTTGAAAGTAAAAGGATAAGTAAAGTCCAAGTACCCCTGCAAAGATAGCAAAAATGATAGAAAAAAGCATTAACGAGAAAAATGTTCTGGCAATGAGGGCCGCTGCAGCTGCGGGTGTTATGAGCAAAGCTGTTGTTAGGAGGGCGCCTAGCATTTGAACTGCTGAAACGACGCTCAATGCTGTCAGTAGCAAAATGATATAGCGTAGAAGAGTGGGTTTTATTCTAATGAGTTTGGCGTAATTATAGTCGAAGGAAGAGAGTTCTAATTCTTTATATAATAGGAAAAGACTAAAGATAACGATTAAAGTTATGGAGCCGGTTAAGAGTATATCTCCTGAAGTAACGCCCAAAATGCTTCCGAAAAGGATGCTGCTAAAGTCGCGAAATGAGCGTACAATGCCCATCATCATAATGCCGATTGCGAACATCAATGAAAGGACAACGCCTATCGCCGTATCTTGGCGTAGTTCTTTATGTGAAGTCAAGAGACCGATCCCTAGTGCAGTGAGTATACTTGCTGAAAGAGCGCCCCAAAATAGGTGAATGCCTCGCAGGTAGGCAAATACTATTCCTGGTAAGAGCGTGTGGGTGAGGGCTTCACCAAAAAAGGCCATTCGGCGAATGACAACATAGGAACCAATGGCGGCACAATTAATACTGGCTAAGATAATGCCAATAAATGCCTTTTGCATGAAGGCATATTGAAAGGGTTCTTGTATGAATTGAAATATCATGAGGAGTGAGAAAGGCTTTGTTTTATTAATTTCCCATTTTCGATAAAAAGCGCATCGTCATAGTCGGTTGCTATATGTTCTCTTTCATGAGTTGCAATTAATAGAGTTTTTCCGGCATGTTTTAGTTTATCAAAAGTATCCCGCATAATAATTTGTGTTTCGATATCTACAGCGTTGAAAGGCTCATCGAGAAGGTAGAGTTGGGCGTTATGGACGAGAGCGCGTGCCAGAAGCGCTCTTTGCTGCTGACCAACGGAGAGTTGGCCAATTTGTCTATGAGCTAAGTTGTTTAGCCCAAGAAGTTGTAAAGCTCCATCGACTCGCTCAAAATGTTCTTTTTTAGGTCGCAAAAACCAACCTAGATGTATGTAAGAGCCAGTAAGAACGAGTTTTTCAACAGATATGGGAAAATCCCAATCGATTTCACTGCGCTGTGGAAGGTAATTGACTTCATGAAAGCATTTGCCTACTGGGTGACCAAAAATTTTGATTATGCCGCTAGAAGGAGGCAGCAGCCCAGAAAGGACTTTCAGTAAGGTAGATTTTCCTGAACCATTTGGGCCAAGGAGAGCGACGCGGGTTCCAGTTTCAATAGTGAATGTGATGTGATCAATGGCATTTCTAATGCCTCCCGGATAGTTAGCAGAGACATTTTTGATTTCAATCGCAGGAGTTCCTGGAAGCGGTTTTTTTGAACATCGCAAGCAGTAGGGTAAAGGAGTATACAGATTGGCCATTATTTCAAATTTTCTACAAGCGTTTTTACGTTGTATTTCATAAGCTCAATATAGTTTTTTGCCGGTCCATCTTCTTTACTCAGTGCTTCTGTATAAAGTAATTTGGGTTGAGGAAGATGAGTTTCATTAGCGAGTTTATTGACTAGCGCATTGTTATGAATATTTTCACCAAAGATAGCGGGAACTTTATTTTTGCGAATTATTTTTACTAAGTCCTTAAAATGAGCAGCGGAGGGATCGACGTGTTCTGTGGTAGTAGAACCTAAAATGTCACCAAGAATTGTGAATCCATAGCGCTTTGCAAAGTAAGCGAAGGAGTTGTGATTGGTGATGAGTTTTCTATTATTCAAAGGAATTTGAGACACCTGCTGGAAAATCCAATCGTCTAAGGATTTGAGTTCGGCGATGTATTTTTCGCTCAAGGTCTGATAAGTTTGAGCATTTTGAGGATTTTTATTGATGAGGGTATCTGTGATAATTTGTACCATGGTAATGGCATTGGTGACGTCTAGCCAGGTATGAGGATCGTAATCTTGGCCATGGTTACAATGGGGACCATGGCAATTTGCTTTCAAGAGATTTTTGATATGAGAACTTAAGGCTATACGGGATGCTTTGGATTCGGAAGACTTATAAAGTCCATTGAGCCAAAATTCTAGACCCAGACCATTTTCAAAAATGAGATTCGCTTTGGAAAGCGCGACACTGTCTTGAGGAGAGGGCTCAAAAGTATGATTATCGGTATCCGGACCTACAAGAGTAGTTAAATGAAAGGAGTTATTAGAAATGTTTTTTATCCAATCCGCAATGATGCTATCAGTGGCTACAATTTGAAGTGGAGGTTCGGAAGTTTTGGTATTTCCGTAAGCATTAATCGGTATAACTGATAGAAAAAGAAAAAAACTGTGTATTATTATTGTCTTTAGAAAGTAATTCATAGAATAATTTAAGAGTGCGCTATTTTGGGAAAAGGTCAAGCTCTACCATAAAGCTGAGATAGGAACAGCCCACATTTTATCGCCAAAGGAGAGAGAAAATTCTCCAGTATAAAGGACAATGCCTGAAAAAGGCTTTTCCTTGGCTAAATTCTCTTTAAACCATATTAAATTTTTGAAGCTATTCTTATTAATTGCCGAACCTGCTTTGACTTCTATCCCTAATAGGCTGCCATCCTCTCTTTCTATAAGAAAATCAATTTCTCGTTTTTCTCTATCCCGATACTGATAGAGAGTATATTTCCGATCACTTAAATCGATTTGAGCAGCTAACTGATTAAAGACAAAGGTCTCTATAAGTTTACCGAGTTTATCGGAATCAAACTTAATATCGTCGATATGCCAATTAAGTATCGACGCCATCAAACCTGAATCTGTCATAAAAAGTTTAGCATGTTTTCCTACACGATCATAATCGGTTTTGATCCACGGTCTAACTCTTTCAAATAAAAATAAGGCTTCTAAAGCATTAATATAACTCTCTACAGTAGGTCTTTGAATCGATAGACCTGAACAAATGTGGGATATATCCATAAATTTGCTCGACCAGGATGCCAAGACTAATAAAAGCTCTTGCATGGCATCTTGACGTCTAATGTTTAAGATATCTTTAAGATCTCTTTCTATAAGGGATTCTACATAATCTTTATGCCATGAAAGCCGTTGTCGTCTTTCTTCAAGTTTGACTGCTTCAGGAAAGCCGCCACGACAAGCAATATCAATAATAGCATCTTGAGTATCATTTGCATAATTATCTTCAAATAATCCGGCAAAAGCGCATTCTAAAAATTTTGGAGATTTTCCTTTAATTTCTCCTTCACTGAGAGGACGTAACCTAAGCTTTTTAATTCGACCTGCGAGAGACTCTGTTACTCCAGGAAGTGATTGTATATTTGATGATCCTGTTAAAAGAAATTGGCCAGGGCGCGTATCTTCATCGACTATTTTTTTGATCCTGTTTAACAATAAAGGCGCTCGCTGAATTTCATCGATGATCATAAGATTTTTTGTATGTTTCAAAAACCCCCCAGGATCGCTTTGGGCTGCTTCTAACATGACCGGGTCATCTAAAGTACAATATAATGTATTATCAGAAATAAACTCTTTGGCTAAAGTCGTTTTCCCACATTGACGAGGTCCAGCAAGAATAACAATTCGTCTATATTTGAGGACACTTTCAATGGATGCTTTACTCCAACGGTCAAATTTTACCATATTCACTATTTAATTAAAAAATCCGCGTTTTTGCAAATAAAAACTTCGCGTTTTTATAAACTTATATTCCGCGTTTTTTTCAATTCAAGGTCCGCGTTTTTTATAATTTTTGGCACGTTTTTTATTGATTCCCTGATCTTATGCGAATTAATTCCTTAATCACATCCGCGTTTTTATAAATTCGCAATCCGCGTTTTTTAAAATAAGAACTCCGCGTTTTTATAAATTGAGAGGTCGCGTTTTTATAAATAGAATACTTTTCGCGATTATAAAATCACTCTAAAGCTATTGAAAAAAAATACGTTGCTTATCAGAAATTGGGAAATTAAGGTGTTCCATGACTTTTAGCATGTCTTCCCAGACTTGACGTTTGGCATAGAGTGTATCGTTGCGCAGAAGATAAGAGGGATGAAAGGTGACCATTAGAGGGACATTTTGGAATTCAAACCATTTCCCTCTAATATCGCCCATTCTGCGTTTATTATCAATTCCCAGTAGACCATTGACGGCTGTGGCCCCTAAGGCAACGATGACTTTAGGTTTAACGATTGTAAGTTGCGCCTTTAAATAAGGAAGGCAAAAATTCATTTCCTCTTGAGTTGGGGGACGATTTCCGAAAAGAGCCGGGACTTCAGGGCGCCAGTTCATGATATTTCCAATATAGACATCCTCTCTGCGAAGGCCCATTGCTTGAATGATTTTTGTCAGTAATTGTCCAGCTTTGCCAACGAAAGGCTTTCCCTGTATTTCCTCGTCAGCACCAGGTGCTTCACCGCAGAAGAAAATATCGGCATCGAGATTGCCGACGCCAAAAACGACTTTTGTCCCTGTTTTGATATGGCTATTGCAAATAGAACAATTTAAGACCTTATCGCGCAAAAAATTCCATTGAACTTCTTTATCACCTTCAGGAAGGTCGATTTGTGGTTGATGCGATGCAATGTGGCTTGATGCTGAAGTTGGCAGTGATATAGGCGTGGATATTATTTTTGCAGAAGATTCTGGGTGATCAGAAGATATAAGTTGATTAAAGGTTGTTTTGAATGCGTGAAGTGTAGAATCTTGTAGGTAGATAGAAGTAACTCCTTGTTGTTTCAGGAATATTAATTCGTCTAAAAGCATTTC
>JABDAI010000043.1:10036-10164 GCA_013289195.1 Verrucomicrobiota bacterium | reverse complement strand
GAACTTTTAGTGCAGTAAAATTTGCATTAAAGGGTTATAGTCTAAATGAAGGACAATGGCAGGAGAAAATGAAGCCACGGTTTCTAGCCGATGTCAATGGCGATGGGAAAGCAGATGTTGTGGGATTT
>JABDAI010000043.1:0-9954 GCA_013289195.1 Verrucomicrobiota bacterium | reverse complement strand
TTCTCAGATGGCAATGTATTTAAACCGTTAAATAATGACCCTGCGCAACACATACTAGAGAATCGTTTCTGTCCTCAAGCTGGCTGGAAGACACAAAATGAACATCCCAGAGCTTTGGGAGATATCAATGGCGATGGCAAAGCAGATATTGTGGGGTTTGGTGAAAATGGAGTTTATCTTTCCTTATTTAAGGATAATTTGTTTACTGAACCTCAATTAGTACTAAAATCATTTCTTGCAAAAGATGGCTGGGTTAGTGCAGAAAAGAATCCACGATTGCTAGCAGATGTCAATGGCGATGGCAAAGCAGATATTGTAGGATTTGGCAACAGCTATGTTCATGTTGGTTTTTCCCAAGGAGATTCATTTAAGGTGAAGGATGATGTCTTAAAAGCCTTTTGTATAGGACAAGATTGGAAGACTCAAAATGCAAACCTAAGGCTGCTTGGAGATGTCAATGGTGACGGGAAAGCAGATATCGTAGGATTTGCAGATGATGCAATTTATGTTTCATTGTCAAAAGGAGATTCATTTGAAATGCCAAAAAAAATGTTAGAAAATTATTGTCCAAATCATGGTTGGCCTAGACAAAGTGAGAATCCTAGGTTTTTAGCAGATGTCAATGGCGATGGGAAAGCAGATATCGTAGGATTTGGAGATAGTGTAGTTTCCGTTTCTTTTTCGAAGGGGGATTCATTTGAGCCTAAAAAGATTTTCTCTTGGGAATTTACTTCACTAACTAACAAAGAGGGTTGGTGGGATAGTAATGCTTATCCAAGATTGCTAGGAGATATCAATGGAGATGGTTATGATGACATCGTAGGTTTTGGTAGAGAGGGAGCTTTTGTTGCCTATAATAAACCCGTTTCAGAAACAAAGGGTATATATATTGCTAAGGCAGGCCAAGCAGATAGATTTATTATAAAACCAGAAACTTCAATTGAGTCAGAAGTTAAAAAGGCAACAAACTTAGAGCACTGTAAGAATATCATTCATAATTTTAATCCACTGGAAGGAGATACTATAGATTTGAGTCACTATGGTAAATTTACAGTCGACCAAGTTTCATTTGCAACATTTCAAAATATAAAAACACCTACAGATCAAATTTCAGTATCAGGAGTTAAGATTAATGGAGAAGAGGATTATGTTACTTGCATGTATGGTTTTGATGCAGATAAGTTTTTTGCCCCTGATTATGTTGATCCAGATACCGGAGCTCCACATATGCTAAATACGCACGATATTATTACACTTTTACAAGCACAGAATTTTCACGAGGAATTATAAACAAATTAGAAAACAAAAGGATATATATGATTCAAGATCAAGAAAGAACTTTTGGTGCAGTAAAACTTGCATTAAAGGGTTATAGTAGAGATGCAGCAGGATGGGCTAACCATGAGAATCCACGGTTTTTAGCAGATGTCAATGGTGATGGAAAAGCAGATGTTGTGGGATTTTCATGTTGTGGTGTACATGTTGCATTCTCAGATGGCAATGTATTTAAACAGTTTAATAATGACCCTGCGCAACACATACTAGAGAATCGTTTCTGTCCTCAAGCTGGCTGGAAGACACAAAATGAACATCCAAGAGCTTTGGGAGATGTCAATGGTGATGGTAAAGCGGATATTGTGGGGTTTGGTGAAAATGGAGTTTATCTTTCTTTATTTAAGGATAATTTGTTTACTGAGCCCCAATTAGTACTAAAGTCATTTCTTGCAAAAGATGGCTGGGTTAGTGCAGCAAGTCATCCAGAATGGCCAGGATGGGCTAATGGAGCAAATCATCCACGATTTCTCGCCGATGTCAATGGCGATGGGAAAGCAGATATCGTAGGATTTGATGAGGGTGCTGTTTATGTTGGTTTTTCGAAAGGAGATTCATTTGATGTGAAAAAAGTCTTAGAAGCGTTTTGTATAAAGCAAACTTGGACGTATCAAAATCTAAGACTTTTAGGAGATGTCAATGGTGATGGCAAAGCAGATATCGTAGGATTTGCACATGATGCAGTTTATGTTTCATTGTCAAAAGGAGATTCATTTGAAATGCCGAAAAAAATGTTAGAAGATTTTGGTCCAGATCAGGGTTGGCAACAAAATGAGAATCCCAGGTTCCTTGCAGATATAAATGGCGATGGGAAAGCAGATATCGTAGGATTTGGAGATAGTGCTGTTTACGTTGCTTTTTCTAAAGGGGATTCATTTGAGCCTAAAAAGGAGTTCTCTTGGGAATTCATTCCACTAACCAACAAAGAGTCTTGGTATGATAGTAATACTTATCCAAGATTGTTAGGAGATATCAATGGAGATGGTTATGATGACGTCGTAGGCTTTGGTAGGCTTGGAATGTTTTTTGCCCATAATAAACCCGTTTCAGAAACAAAGGGTATATATATTGCTAAAGCAGGCCAAGCAGATAGATTTATTATAAAACCAGAGACTCCAATTGAGTCAGAAGTTAAAAAGGCAACAAACTTAGAGCAATGTAAAAATATCATTCATAATTTTAATCCACTGGAAGGAGATACTATAGATTTGAGTCACTATGGTAAATTTACAGTCGACCAAGTTTCATTTGCAGCATTTACCAGTGCACAAACCGCTACGAATCAAATTCCAGTATCAGGAGTTAAGATTAATGGAGAAGAGGATTACGTTGCTTGCGTGTATGGTTTTGATGCAGATAAGTTTTTTGCCCCTGATTTTGATCCTCCACATATGCTAAACCCGCATGATGTTATTACCCTTTTACAAGCACAGAATTTTCATGGCGAATTATAAACAAATTAGGAAACAGAAGGATATATATGACTCAAGATCAAGAAAGAACTTTTAGTGCAGCAAAATTTGCATTAAAGGATTATCTTAACAGTGGCGGATGGGGTAACACACGATTTTTAGCAGATGTTAATGGTGATGGAAAAGCAGATATTGTGGGATTTTCATGCTGTGGCGTACATGTTTCATTTTCAGATGGAAATGTATTTGCCCCTGCGTATGTACCATTAGATAATTTTTTCTGTCCTTCAGCTAGCTGGAAGACACAAGATGAACATCCAAGGGTATTAGGAGATGTCAATGGTGATGGAAAAGCAGATATTGTGGGGTTTGGTCAAGATTCAGTCTATCTTTCTTTATTTAAAGATAATTTGTTTACTGGGCCTAAACGCATATTCACAACATTTTCTGTAGAAGATGGATGGCGTAGTGCAGAGAATAATCCACGGTTTTTAGCAGATGTTAATGGTGATGGGAAAGCAGATATCATAGGATTTGCAGGAGATGCAGTTTACGTTTCATTGTCAAAAGGGGATTCATTTGAAAATCCGAAAAAATGGTTAGAAGATTTTTGCCCAAAGCAATCTTGGTCAAACCAAGATAGTACGCTAAGACTTCTTGGAGATCTCAATGGTGACGGGAAAGCAGATATCGTAGGATTGTATAGAAATGTAGTTTACGTTTCATTGTCAAAAGGGGATTCATTTGAAAATCCGAAAATAATGTTAGAAAAAGATTTTTCTCCAGATCATGGTTGGCCTAGACAAAGTGAGAATCCAAGGTTCTTGGCCGATATTAATGGTGATGGGAAAGCAGATATCGTAGGATTTGCAGATGATGCAGTTTACGTTGCTTTTTCGAAAGGAAATTCATTTGAACCTAAAAAGATTTTTTCTTGGGAATTGACTTCCCTAACCAACAAAGAGGGTTGGTGGGATAGCAATGCTTATCCAAGATTGTTAGGAGACATTAATGGGGATGGTTACGATGACGTCGTAGGTTTTGGTAGAGAGGGAGTTTTTGTTGCCCATAATAAACCAGATTCAGAAACAAAAGGTATATATATTGCCAAAGCAAGCCAAGCAGATAGGTTTATTATAAAACCAGAAACCCCAATTGAATCAGGAGTTAAAAAGGCAACAGGTCTAGAGCAATGTAAGAATATCATTCTAGATTTTAATCCACTTGAAGGAGATACTATAGATTTAAGTCAATATGGTAAATTTGCAGTTGACCAGGTTGCATTCGCAACATTTACCAGTGCAAAAACCACTACTAATCAAATTCCAGCATCAGGAATTAAGATTAGTGGAGAAGAGGATTATGTTGCTTGTGTTTATGGTTTTGATGCAGATAAGTTTTTTGCCCCTGATTATGTTGATCCATATACCGGGGCTCCACATATGCTAAATACGCATGATGTTATTACACTTTTACAAGCGCAGAATTTTCATGGAGAATTATAAACAATTAAGACAAAAAGAATATGGAAAACATTAATAACGATGGGTTGGAAGATATTATTGAAATTTGGAATGGGAATGGTAGAGCTGTAGCACAAACTTGGTTGAGCACAGGTAAAAGTTTTGTTTATGGAGGGCAAGCGTCAGATATTGGTAATTGGGGTGATGGTAGGCAATATTTAGCACTAGACGCTAACAAAGATGGATTAGTAGATATTATAGAGATTTGGAATGGGAATGGTAAAGCTGTAGCACAAACTTGGTTGAGCACAGGTAAAAGTTTTGTTTATGGAGGGCAAGCGTCAGATATCGGTAATTGGGGTGGACAACCTTTTTTAGCACTAGACGCTAACAAAGATGGATTAGTAGATATTGTAGAGATTTGGAATAATAATGGTCGAGCTGAAACCCACACTTGGTTGAGCACTAGTAAAGGTTTTATTGATGGAGGACTGCAATCATCACCTATTGGTCATTGGGGTGATGGTAGGCAATATTTAGTGCTTGATGCCGATGGTGAAAGTATTCAGAAAATTCTTAATAATAAAATAGAAAAATTAGAAAATCATAAGAAAGGTTTGCACATTGCTAAGGCAGGCCAAGCAGATAGAATTATTATAGAAAAAGATGCTCGTATTGATCCCAACAGTGTGATAGCAACCGAACTAGATCAATGCAAGAATATTGTTCACAGTTTTAATCCACTTGAAGGAGATACTATAGATTTAAGTCAATATGGTAAATTCACAGTAAATCAAGTTTCATTTGCAACATTTCAAACGATAAAAACACCTACAAACCAAATTCCAGTCTCAGGAGTTAAGATTAATGGAGAAGAAGAGTATGTTGCTTGTGTTTACGGTTTTGATGCAGATAAGTTTTTTGCCCCTGATTACATTGATCCATATACCGGGGCTCCACATATGCTAAGCCCACATGATGTTATTACACTTTTACAAGCACAGAATTTTCATGGAGAATTATAAAAAATTAGGAGATTAATATGTCAAATAATTGGAAATTAGAATATGAAGTTATGAAGGACGGCACTATAGCTTATGGTAATGTTAATTCGTTACTCAATAAAGTGCAGAAAGGCGCCAATGTAAAAATTGAGTTTTTTAAGACTGAAAAGCAACCTATTACTTTTGTGTGTAATAATCCGTCTATAGTTTTTGATAAGAATAAAATAAGTTGCGAACATCATCATATAGGTTTATTAACAAACTTAGAGCGACCCTATTCATATATTTTTGAAAAAGACTATTTTTATCATATTATAGCGATAAATACTGCTGGTGAAGGATATTCAGCTAGATGGAAACATGGAGAAAAAGAACCCCTCGAGGAGAAATTTAATGAGCAATATCGCTCAAAGTGGTTTGTTGAAGAGCCAATAAAATGGAAGCTGGCATATGAAATTCAACAAGACGGTGCTATTACTTATGGCAACGTTGATGCACTAATCAATAAAGTAAAAGAAGGTGCTAATATAAAAATTGCATATGATAATAGCAAGGAAGTACTTCATTTTCGTACATGCACAGAAGTGCTTTATACGGAAAAAGGTGTAACTTGTGGGCCCACTACTGGGATGGCATTTGGAGCTGCTCGTAAGACTCCCTATCATTATTATTCTCTAATAAATAGTGATAGTTTTGAAGATGTAAGCAGGTGGACCTATGGTAGCCATACAGGCGCTGGCCATACACAAGAAAGACTTCATGAAAAGTGGTTTGTTGAGGAACAAAATAAAAATACTTTACATATTGCAAAAATAGGCCAAGCAGATAAAATTATCATAGAAAAGTCTACTACAATTGCGCACAAAATTGCTTCAACAATAAATCTTGAACAATGCAAGAATATCATTCTTAATCTTAATCCACTTGAGGGGGATACGATGGATTTAAGCCATTATGGTCAATTTACAATAGATCAAGTTTCATTTGAAACATTTCAAACGATAAAAACACCTACAAACCAAATTCCAGTATCAGGAATTAAGATTAGTGGAGAAGAGGATTATGTTGCTTGTGTTTATGGTTTTGATGCAGATAAGTTTTTTGCCCCTGATTATGTTGATCCAGATACCGGGGCTCCACATATGCTAAATACGCATGATGTTATTACATTTTTACAAGCACAAAATTTTCATGGAGAATTATAAATTTTTAATATAAAGGAGAAAGTTAATATGGTAGAATCGCAAAATAAAATGTTTGAATCTAAAAAGTTGTTGTTATCTAAGTTTGGTAAAGATGTAGGAGGATGGGCTACTCAAAATCAGTATCCAAGAGTCCTAGGAGATGTCAATGGTGATGGCAAAGCCGATATAGTTGGGTTTGCAAGTGATAAAGTTGTGGTTGCATTCTCAACAGGGGATGGATTTGAGGATCTAAAAGTAGCTATAGATTCTGTAGAGTATACGTCTGCAACAAACTGGGTTCAAAATCTACATCCAAGGTTTTTAGCTGATATCAATGGGGATGGCAAAGCTGACATAGTGGGTTTTGCCGTTGGTAGGGTTGTGGCTTCATTTTCTACGGGTGATGGATTTAGTAATATAGTCACAACCCTCGTAAGTGATTATAGTGGCAATACTGGTTGGAGTAGTTTTGATAAATATCCTCGAACATTAGCAGATGTCAATGGAGATGGTAAAGCGGATATTGTAGGCTTTGGAAATGTGGCTGTTTTTGTTTCATTTTCAACAGGTCATGAGGTTGAACCTCCAAAACAAGTTATAAGCAAAGATTATACCGTTACAGATAACTGGACTGGGTTCAATACTAATCCAAGGTTGTTAGCAGATATCAATGGAGATGGGAAAGCGGATATAGTTGGCTTTGGAAGGGATGGATTGTGCTTTTCGTTTTCCACAGGTGATGGATTTGGTAGTATACACCCAAATGTCGCAGCAGATTTTACTCGTAATGCTGGTTGGGACAGTTTTGATAAATATCCTAGAGCATTAGGAGATGTGAACGGAGATGGTAAGGCAGATATTGTAGGATTTGCCAGTGATGGGGTTTACGTTGCTTTTTCAACTGGATCTTCATTTAAAAGCCCACAATTGGTAATGAAAGATTTTGGCACTGGTACTGGTTGGGAAAGTCAAGATCTGCATCCGAGATTTTTAGCAGATGTCAATGGGGATGGTAAGGTTGACATAGTGGGGTTTGCTGCTAGTGGGGTGTGGGTTGCATACAATCAATATCAATTGCCGACTAAAACAGCAGGGCTTAATATTGCCAAAGCAGGCCAAGCAAATGAAATTATTATAGAAAAAGATATTTATATTGATCCAAACAGTGCAGTAGCAACCGAACTAGAGCAATGTAAGAATATTATTTTGAATTTTAATCCACTTGAAGGTGATACTATCAATCTTAGTCATTACGGTCAATTCAGAGCAGATCAAGTTTCATTCGCAACATTTACAAGTGTAAGAACATCTACAAATGAAATGCCAGTATCTGGAGTGAAAATTAGTGGAGAAGAAGATTATGTTGCTTGTGTGTATGGATTCGATGCAGATAAGTTTTTTGCCCCTGATTACGTTGACCCATATACCGGGGCTCCACATATGCTAAACCCGCATGATGTTATTACACTTTCACAAGCACAGCATTTTCATGGAGAATTGTAAACAAATTTAAAAAAGGAAACATATATGTCAGAAAAATTGAATAGTCTGTTTAAAGATTTGGAAACAAATAAAAAACTATACAACAATCAAGCGCATCCTAGTATATCAGGGAATCTTAACAACATTGGTCAGGTATATTTAGGGGAAGGTAAGCTTTTAGAAGCATTGCCTTATTTCACTCAAGCTTTGGCAATGAATAAAGTCATATATAATGATAAACCGTGGTCTGGTACGCATGTTGCTATATCGGGCAACCTTCTTGATATCAGTAAGGTATATTTAGGGGAAGGTAAGCTTTTAGAAGCATTGCCTTATTTCACTCAAGCTTTGGAAATGCATAAAATCATATATCACGATCAAGCGTGGTCTGGTACGAATGTTGCTATATCGCACAATGATATCGGTAGGGTATATTTAGGGGAAGGTAAACATTTAGAAGCATTGCCTTATTTCACCCAAGCTTTGGCAATGAATAAAGTCATATATAAAGATAAACCGTGGTCTGGTACACATGTTGCTATATCGGGCAACCTTCATGATATTGGTAAGGTATATTTAGGGGAAGGTAAACATTTAAAAGCATTGCCTTATTTCACGCAATCTTTGGAGATGAATAAAGTAATATATCAGAATAAGCCACATCCTAGTATATCAGAAGATATGCATTTTATTGATAAAATTAATAATTACTATAATGAGTTAGAAAATAGCAATAAAGATTTTAAGACTACCATCAATGAACTAGAGAACAACAATAATAGTTGGCACATTGCTAAAACTGGAAAAAAAGACACAATTGTTATAGAAAAAGAGGCTCATATTGACCCAGAAGTTAAAAAGGCAACAGACTTAGAGCACTGCAAGAATGCCATTCTTAACTTTAATCCACTTGAAGGAGATACTGTAGATTTAAGCCATTATGGTAAATTTACAGTCGATCAGGTTTCATTCGCAACATTTACCAGTGCAAAAACCGCTACAAATCAAATTCGAATATCAGGAGTTAAAATAAGTGCAGAAGAGGATTATGTTGCTTGCGTGTATGGTTTTGATGCAGATAAGTTTTTTGCTCCCGATTATGTTGATCCAGATACCGGGGCTCCACATATGCTAAACCCGCATGATGTTATTACACTTTCACAAGCACAGCATTTTCATGGAGAATTATGAACAAATTAAAAAAAAGACAATATGGAAAACATTAATAAAGATGGATTAGAAGATATTATTGATATTTGGAATGAAAATGGTCAAGCTGTAGCACGCACTTGGTTGAGTACAGGTACCGGTTTTATTCGGGGGCTAAAGTCAGATATGGGATATTGGGCTGACAGTCAATATTTAGCAATAGATGCTAATAAAGATGGGTTTGAAGATATTATTGATATTTGGAATGAAAATGGTAGAGCTGTAGCACGCACTTGGTTGAGTACTGGTGGTACAGGTGAAGGTTTTATTCGTGGGCTAAAGTCAGATATGGGGCATTGGGCTGATAGTAAATATTTAGCGATAGATGCTAATAAAGATGGGCTTGAAGATATTATTGATATTTGGAAAGAAGGTGGTAGAGTTATAGCACTAACTTGGTTGAGTACAGGTGGTACAGGTGCCGGTTTTATTCGGGGACCAAGGTTAGATATGGGACATTGGGCTGATAGTAAATATTTAGTGCTTAATGCCGATGGTAAAAGTATTAAAACAATTCTTTATGATAAAATAGAAGCCTTGGAAAACCTTCAAAAAATTCTTTATAATAAAATAGAAGAATTAGAAAATAATAAGAAAGCTTTTCATATTGCTAAGGCAGGCCAAGCAGATAGAATTATTATAGAAAAAGATGCTCATATTGATCGAAACAGTGTGATAGCAACAGAACTAGAAAAATGCAAGAATATCATTCACAATTTTAATCCACTTGAAGGGGATACTATCAGTCTTAGTCATTATGGTCAATTCAGAGCAGATCAGATTTCATTTGAAACATTTCAAAATATAAAAACACCTACAGATCAAATTTCAGTATCGGGAGTTAAGATTAGTGGAGAAGAGAATTATG
>JABDAI010000042.1 GCA_013289195.1 Verrucomicrobiota bacterium | reverse complement strand
CTATTGGACTAGGAAGTAGATAAAAAAATTAAAATCCCTTAACAAAAAAAAGTTTGACCAGAGGATTAAAATTGCATTATTTGCTTTTAATTAAATCAATTATTACTGATTACTTTTTATGAAAAAAAATCTCATATTGGGAATTATTATTTGGGCAAATGCTTTTATTAGCATTTTTGGGGAATTGGTGAATGAGCGTATTTTGGCAGAGAGTTTTCCGCAAGTATTTAATTTAAGTAGTTTGAATGGGGAGAATGGTTTTGCCATTAATGGGACGAGTTTAGGGAGTCTAGGATTTGCAATTAAAGAAGCTGGGGATATCAATGATGATGGAAGAAAGGATATACTTATAGTTTTTATGGACGGTGAAAATATCAATAAAGCTTATGTACTCTTTGGTAAAGATGAGGGATGGCCTTCATCGATTAGTGTAGACGATAATTGGATTTTTCTCAATGGAGGAATGGTTATTATTGGATCAAATGATGGGATATTACCTATGGCTGCATGTGGGGTGGGGGATATCAATTTAGATGGGTACGATGATCTTTTATTTGGAGATGTTGCAATCAATAATTCAACAGGGCAAAGTTATATAATTTTTGGAGCATCAGAGCCTTTGCCTCGGATTAAATTGCACGATCTTGATGGTAGGGATGGATTTGTGATCAATGGCGTTAACCAAAATGATTTTAGTGGAGGATTTGTCAGCGGTTTGGGTGATGTGAATGGAGATGGTTGCCCTGATTTTATAATAGGAACAGGGGTCCGTGGAGTTAAAAACGTCACAAATCAAATCTATGTAGTATTTGGGGACGATCAAAATAGGTGGCCTGCATCTATTAATCTGGCAGATCTTGATGGTAGGAATGGATTTGTTATAAATGGGGTAAGTCCGAATGATGTGGGTAGTTATTCCATTAGTGGGGTAGGAGATGTTAATGGAGATAGGATAAATGATATTATTATTGGAAATCCTTCAGCGAATAATTATCAGGGGCAAAGTTATGTGATATTTGGAAAGAAATTAATAGAAGACTGGCCCGCACAATTTAATTTAGCAGATCTTGATGGTAAAAATGGTTTTACAATCAATGGCATTGCTATAGGGGATTATTGTGGATCTGTAGTGAGTGGAGTTGGAGATGTGAATAAAGATGGTTTGGATGACATGTTAATAGCTGCTCAGTGGGCGAAGAATTATGGGGAAATTTATGTAGTATTTGGGGATAAAGGACCATGGCCTGCGCAGTTTAATGTAACGAGTCTCAATGGAAAGAATGGATTTCATATGAATGGCGTTCCAAATAACGGTGGCTATACTATTGGAGGTGCAGGGGATGTTAACAAAGATGGCTTTGATGATATTGTTATCGGTGCCTCATCGGTAAATAATGAAATCGGGCAAAGCTATATAGTTTTTGGGAGTGAGGGTTTCAAACCATTCCTTAATTTGACTAATCTTGATCCACTGGATGGTTTTACTGTAAATGGTATCAATGTCGGTGATTGGAGCGGTGATTCCGTCGGTTCAATGGGGGATTTCAATAAAGATGGAATCGATGACTTCAGTATTAGCGCTTCTCGAGCTAATAATATTGCAGGACAAGGTTATGTCATATATGGACAAGCGCAACTAGGGAAGAACCGAAAAGGAAAGCAATATGCGCGGAATTAAATTATCAGGGATTTTTATCAAATTTTTACCAATAACCTAAAAATTTCCACCACATTCCACCAACAGTTACCCAAATTATAATATTAATAACACTGATAATTCCACCGACTGTCCACCATTCTTTTAAACTGACGTAGCCTGCGCCAAATAATATCGGCGCGGGCGAAGTTCCGTAATGTGTGAGGCTTCCGAATAAATTGCTAAAAAAAGCGAGTACTAAAGCGGCGAGAAGACCGGGTGTGCCTAATAAAATGGCTGCCGATAAAGTCGCTGTATACATGGCTCCAATATGTGCGGTATTGCTGGCAAAAAAGTAATGACTATAAAAATAGACAAGACTTAGGATTAAAAATGCCATAACCCAATCCATGCCACTGACTTGATGGACGACTATTTGGGCAAAGTAATCGATGACTCCAAAAGTATTGAGATATCCCGCTAAAGTAATAAGTGTGGAAAACCATATTAGTGTTTCCCAAGCTCCCTTTTCTTCAACCATGTCCTGCCATTTTAATACATTAGTAATAAGTAGAGCGCCCAAGCCTAAGAATGCTGTTGTTACTACATCTATATTTAAAAATCTCCCTAAAGTCCAAAATAAGATTAAACCTATGAAGACGACCAGTAAAATATACTCTTGACGCTTCATTTTTCCTAGCTCATTGAGTTTCTTTCTGGCAAAGAAAGCGGCATCGGGCAGTGACTTTGTTCTAGGAGGAGAAAGGAAGTATATGATAATGGGTAAAATAAGTAAGTTAACTAAACCTGGAACTATGGCTGCTTGAGCCCAAGAGCCCCAAGAAATAGCAACTCCTTGAGCAGCTGCTAATTCTTGAATCAAGGGGTTGCCGGCCATAGCCGTCAGAAACATAGCGCTAATAACCATGCATCCATGAAAAGAAGTAAGGATTAAAAAACTTCCTACGTTCCGAGCGCTAGGATCATTGGGTTTACTGTTTAATGCCGTAGAAAGGCCGTTAATAATGGGGAAAATAATACCTCCACTACGAGCTGCAGTACTGGGTATAGCTGGAGCTAAAATAAATTCACTAGCAATAAGACTGTAGGAAAGACCTAAAGTTTTTTTCCCAAATAAAGCAACAAAATGATATGCAATACGTGTACCTAAATGTGTTTTAATAAAAGCTCGGGCAATTAAGAAAGCTGCCACAACCAACCAAACAGGTCCTACACTGAATCCACTCAGTGCTTCTTTAACCGTTAAAACATTTGTTACGGTGACTATTCCTAAAGATATAATAGCAATGGCAGGCATGGGAAGCGGTTTTAGAACAATGCCTATAATGGTTGCTATAAAAATAGCAAACATATGCCAACCGCGTTCGTTTAATCCGGAGGGAACTGGCAAAAACCACAATAACAGTCCTATACCAAATGTCAGAATTAATGGAAAATGCTTTCTTAGAAAGCGCTTAAAAGAATGATTTTTCATGTTTCTGAAAAGCAATTATCAGATAAAATGCACTGCCGTCAATAGACTTCTTTTGGGACGGAGTTTTTTTCAGCATTGTAAAGATATATATATTTTTATTTCCTTGAACACTTTCTTCAAAGTCTTATTACTGTGCATCCTCAATCAAATCAATTAGTTATTAAAAAGCCTAAAAAAAATTGTGTTTTATTAATAAAAATATTGAAAAGTAATAAAAAATAATTGAAATGGATCCTGTTGGATGTAGCGGTGAGCATCCATTTAATAAGAAAAATCAGATAACTTTAGTAAATTTAAGAAAAATGTTTAGAGCATTAACAAAAACAGGTTGTAAAAAGGATTATAGGAATGCATTTTTTCATACTGGTAGAGCTTTTGACGCTCAGAATCAATATGTGGCCAGGGCTTGCGCGCGTCGTCAATATGGCTTAATGCACGGATATAAAGGATTTAGCTTTAATTCTAAGAAGCAGTACAATAATAGCGGTATTACTGAAAATATAAGTAGGAAAGATAATAATGAGCAAAGTAAAGAGATGTGGAATATTTCTAGCTGGCTTATGGCTGCTGCAAGTATTTTAGCGTATTTATTGATTAGAAGTAAAGCTAGCGCGGATGCGGAGGAAAACAGTGAAGACGTATCGAGTAAAGATTTAACGAAATCAATTTCAGTTACAAAGGAAAATTTTAAGGCAATTAAAATTCAATTAGCTCAGAATGATCCAGCTATTACTTCGCTAGAAATTCAGTTTATATTAACAGAAGAAGAGCTACAGGAATTAAACTTGGCCATTCAAGGTAATACAGAATTGGGCTACATATCATGGCAGAAAGGGCAGCCTTCTAAGCAGATTTTACAAAAAATAGAAACAAAGTTAATTGATAATAATAAAAATTATAGGAAACATCCTAATGATTATATTCATGCATTATTGAGTACGCATGCATATAGGAACTCGAAAGAAGGCGCTAAGGTCGAATTAGGTCAAAGTGTTCAACAATATTTAGAAAATTGGCAGGTGGCAAAGGTCTATGATGATACGAAAAACAGTGGTTATTATGGAGTCATTTATATAAATGAGAAAACACATCAAGTGGTTTTAGCAAATAGAGGCACAGAGGGTATCATAGCAGGCTTATTGAGTCAAAATAGTGATTGGAAAACGAATTTTGAAGAGATATTGGGTGGAAAAATAATCATTGGCCAACAGGCGCGAAATTATGAAGCGACCTATGAAGCTGTAGAGCTAGCGAAGAAAAAAAATTATCGACTGTCAATTACTGGTCACTCTTTGGGAGCGTGGCTTGCGGAACTGAGTGCATTTTATTGTCATGCATATTTTGGATACCGTAACATAAAAGCAGTGACATTCGATAGTCCAGGAACGTTACCTATGATGAAACAACTGCAATCAAATATTAGAAGCAAGGATACAGATATAGATTATAATGACCTAGACATAACCACGTATTTAGCAGCACCTAACCCAGCTAATTCTTGTAATTCTCACGTAGGAAAGGTTTACAGAGTTGGCCGCACAATGGAGTGGTCAGATTGGACAAAAAGTGTTTTACCTGATTTTATTAATGATATATTAAAAAATAAAGTTCAAGGGGTCTTAACCATTGAAGGACATTTTTTAGCAGGGATACTTGCTACATTCGATCCAGGGACAGGAAAACCTAAGGAATGTCATAGAATGGCTGACTGGCCACGCATGAAGTATTCTGGTGATGCAAAGAGTTTTGCTGAGCAGGGGAAAACAGTTGCAAAAAGTGCTACTAACCTAGTGAATATGTCTCCTGCTGCAAAAATTGCACTAAATCTTGGAGTTGATTATGTAATTGGTGATACAACACTCATGACAGTAATAGGTTTTTTAAAAAACATAATAAATATAGATCAAGAGCAGTATTGGGCGTATTTTGAATATATAGATTCGGAAGAAAATGATAAAGCAACTACAGCTAAAGGAAAAATAAAATATGATAATCGATTTGCGTTAATTGCTAAGGCAAAATATAGACAAGATGATATTGATATTATGAATTTACGGAAGGGCAGTGTGGATGAGTATCTTTATGAATTGGAAAAATGCAAAGGAAATTCTGAACGGCTAAAAGAACTGCCTGAAATTGTCAAAACGCAATTAGATGATTTATTGTCAATTTTTAAGATAAATCAAATAGCCGATGGTAAATACAGCTTAGTCCCAAATCGAGGACATGATATTGAGGAAATTCGCCAAAGAATGGAAAGGTTGTTACATGTAGCACCGAGGAATATCTTCGATATATTGGGAACAATCATAATTAATCAACAAACAATTGTAAGAATCACAAATGGAAATGTGAAAATTGAATTTGATAGAGTGACCTTTTTACCGAGTAATCTTCCTTGGCAAACATTAAATTTTACAGAAATTCGTGATAAGGAAAAAGAATTGGAAGACAAAATGGCTATAAAGCAGGTGGTTTTGATTAGTGGTATAGGAGGAATGGGTAAAAGTACTTTAGCTGAAAAATATGGCAAAGATAAAAAAGATGAGGGTTGGCAAGTAAGATGGATAAAGGCTACAAACGCTACACTAATAGACGAACAATTTTCTGAATTAGCAGAGGATTTGAATATTTCAACTGCCGGGTTAGCTCCCAAAAAAATTAGAGGTTTTGTATGCACAGGCTTAGAACAATTGCAAAAGCAACAGGTTTTATTTATTTTTGATAATGTGGATTTAAATGGGCAAAAGAAAATAAAAAAATATTTAGACAAACTGCCAAGTTGGACGAAAGTGGTGATAACTTCAAGAAATGGAAAAATTTTAGAAGGAGATGAACGCCTTGAACACGTTATTGTAGACGGTTTTGATAGACCGCAAGCAATATCTTATTTGAAAGAAGCCCTTAAGAAAAATGACCAGGAAGCAGCCAAACTAGTAGATATAGTTGGTGAATCTCCATTTAGGTTATCTAAAACAGTAGCTTATTTCAAAAACAATAGTTTATCGACTGTGGATAAGTTTATTGAGGAATATATGGCGATTAAAAAAGGAGATGTTCAAAATAATGAAATCTATCCTGAGGTGGAGTTATTATTTCAGGATTTAAAAAAGAAATCTCCAGAAAGTTGGAAATTGCTTCAATATTTAGCCTATCTTGATCCAGAAGGCGTACCACTAGAATTAGCTAATCGCCTAATGAAGAAATCATTAACAGAACTACAACCCTATGCTAACGATTTGGAACATTTGTCATTACTCAATGTTAAGTCAGAAGGGGATAAAAAAGTACTTAAAGTAAGCCATCGTATAGTACAAGAGGAAACAAAAAAAGCGTTGAATGAAGAAGACAAAGCCCAAAATCAAAAAATATTAGAAAAACTCATAGAAGAAATAGATAAAGAGTTTCCAACAGTTAATGAGGACCCACATAATTGGAAAGAAGCGGCTCAATGGATAAATCATGCACAATTATTAGTTGAAGAAACAAAAAAAATAAGGATAAGAAAGGATTTGGAATCCAAAATAGGAGATTATTTTTATTACGTAAGTTTTAATAATAATAAAGCTATAGATTTCTGGCAACAATTTTTAGATCATGAAAAAAGCATTAGTCAAGAAAGTCCTATAATAGCGCAATTGTTAGATAGTATAGGCAATGCATACGAAGACCAGGAGGGGGACGAAAATGCACGTCTCGGATTAAAATATCAAGAGGATGCATTAAAAATGCGTCGAAAGTTATTCCCAGGCAATCACTTAGATGTAGCAACATCACTCAATCATGTCGCCGGGGCTTTAAAAACTCTAGGTGGAGAAGCGAATATTCGAACGGCTTTAAGATATAACAAAGAAGCATTAGAAATGCTAGAAGCATTGTTTTTAGTAAATCATCCTGCTATAGCTGCAACATTTAATAGCATAGGGATAGGTTATAAGAAATTGGGTGGGGAAGAAAATATTAAAACAGCATTGGCCTATCATAAACAAGCACTAAAAATGCGTAAATCAGTATTTCCCCCTAATCATTACCTTATTGCAAGATCTCTTGATAGCATAGGGTCTGCTTATCAAGAATTGGATGGACAAAAAAATATTCAAAAAGGACTAAAATATCTGCGGGAATCGCTTGAGATGCGTAAAACGCAATTGCCTAAAAATCATCCTGATATTGCCATATCACTTGAAAAGTTAGGGATTGCTTACAGCAAATTAGAGGGAAAAGATAATATTTTAAAAGGATTAGAATATCAGGAGAAGGCACTAAAGATGGATCAATCATTATATCCAGGTAACCATTCTGAAGTTGCAAAATTATTCAATAATATAGGAAACACTTATAAAATATTAGGCGATGAGAATAAAGCTCTAGAATATTTAAAACAAGCTTACAGTATTTATTTAAGAATATTTAATGAGGATTATGCACAAACAAAAAGAATAAAAACAGCCATAGAATCATTACAACCCGATTTCTTTGTAAATCAAGGTGTTGGACAGATCTTACAACAACAATCCTGCCTAGGAGGGAATCGAGTGGGATCTGAATGTCGATTGATCATAACCTCACGAGGAGAAACAAATACCAGTTTATTAAAATTGAAAGAAAAAATTCAAGAGAGTGTTTTGAATAATGTGGTCGAATCCGTAGATAAATATGGATGGAGTCACGAATGGTTTCAATATGACTGGGGAGTCAAAGGATATATAGCAAAAAACTATCTTGGCCGCAAATTAGAGGAACTAGAAAATAAGGAAGATAATATTAAAGTTGTCCAAATACTGTGTTTTGAAGCAATGAATCTTGGGATAATGAAGTCTACAAAAAAGCCGTATGAAGTTGTAGAAGGCTTTACTCGAGACAATGCTGAGCTTGTGAAAAAGATAGCAGTAGAGCATCCTGAATTTTTTGTAGATGGTTCGATAGTAGAGGCTTGCATTCAAGCAATGCCAGGGGATAAAGAATTTGAAGAGCATATATTAAAGCATGTTCCATATATGGGAATGCAGCAAAGGAAAGGGCAAAGAGATGCTGCTTAATTTGATTTCCAATGGCTTCTTATCTTGCTACAATAATCCGCCTAATCTTTTCTCAATATCTCGCGAGGATAATTCAAAATATGTCAGTGTTCCTCTGGGACAATTTAGAGGGTTTTGGCACGATAAAAGTTCTTGGACTAGTGTATCGATTTGTTCCTCTGTATCGAGGGATGAGGCATCGAATTTCAAGGTTTCCGTTACAGCGAGCTTTGCCATTTTTTCATAAAGAAAATCCACTGCTTTAGGAATGATACCTTGTTCGCGAATCAGTGCAGCGGCATCTTTGACAAATGCTTCTGCCAACTCCGGCCCTAGCCAAGATGGAACTGCTTCTATACGGTAAAAATTTCGACCAAAAAGTTCAATCTTGAGCCCTGCACGATTTAAAATTTCTAAATGACTTTCAAAAGCTGATGACGTCAAAGGATCAAGACTAATAGGGATGGGAAAAAGCAAGGGTTGAAACAATTCATTTTCTCCTTCCTTAAAACTCATTTGTATGCGCTCATATAAAATACGTTGCCGAGCACGCTTAAAATTCATTACAATAAGTCCGTTGGAGGTTTCAAAAAGTCCATAAATCTTCGAGAGCCGGCCAATGAATTTCCAGGAATTAGAAACTAAAAAAGGTTTTTTTACCTCTGCCAATGTTGTAGAGGTCGCCGTAGGAGTAATAGGGTGGCAAGTTTGAGCAGTACAAGGTTGAGAAATATTTGAGGCACCTTTTTTTTCTAAGACTGCAACAGCAATATCAGGAGTTGGATCAAAATTGTTAAGTGTTGGCGAAGTGGAGTTGATTGCCTTTATTGAATTTGCGGAAGTTATAGGCTGCGGAATAACTTGTGGAACAGGGATTGAAGTTTGCTCCTGGTCTCCAGGAGCAATTTGCGTCATTCCCTGATTAAAAGCTTTTAACCGAGCTAAAAGGGCTGTAATCACGAACTGACGAATTAAGCCTTCATTTCGGAATCGCACTTCGCGCTTAGCCGGGTGGACATTGACGTCGACAAGTTCGGGATTGATTTCTAAGAACAAAAAGACAATTGGGTAACGTCCCTTGGGAATATAGGTATGATAACTTTCGATTACTGAGTAATTTAGCGTTTTGCTCTCTACTGGTCGATTATTTACAAAAGTAATCATCTCTTGCCGAGTCGAACGGCCGATTCCTGGTTTGCTAATAAGACCCCACAAATGCATATCTCCTTCTCTAATATCAAGATCGATCAGTTCCTTGCTCAATTTTTGGTTCCAAACTCCAGACACTCGGTCCACTAAGCTTTGGGATGCTAAAGATTTAAATACTGTTTTGCCATTTTCTATTAATGTAAAATTGATATGCGGATGCCCAACGGCATATAATCTGACTAAGTAAGTGATATGTGCGGCTTCGGTATTATCCGTTTTTAAAAACTTCCTGCGCACGGGCACACTATTAAAAAGATTGGCAACTTCTATTTGTGTACCCGCATTCATGCTGCAATCCTTTCGATGAATCATTTTGCCTGCATTAATGAGAATTTCACTTCCACAGGCAAAATCCTTGGAACGTGTCCTTAATGTAAAACGCGAAATGCTCGCAATAGACGGAATGGCCTCTCCGCGAAAACCAAAGCTGCGGACTGATATTAAGTCCGAGGCCTCTCGGATTTTACTGGTAGCATGGCGTTCAAGGCAAAGTAGCGCGTCATCTGGGCTCATGCCATAACCATCGTCCTCGATTCGCATATAATTTTTCCCACCATTTTGAAATTCAATTACTACACGCGTAGCCCCTGCATCTAGACTATTTTCTAGAAGTTCTTTAATGACTGCTACAGGACGTTCAATTACCTCACCCGCAGCCACTTGGTTAGCTACCTGATCAGATAATATTCGAATTCTAGACATAACTTTAAAGTAAATAGACTTTATAAAACTACTGCAAAACTAAAAATTCGTCCTTTTATACGGCAAATAAAATCGAAATACATTCCGACTTTTTTGATTTTTTCC
>JABDAI010000041.1:1053-10930 GCA_013289195.1 Verrucomicrobiota bacterium | reverse complement strand
GAAAATAAAAATAAAAACGCTTCGATTTCGATGGACATTTTCAATGATATATTATTAATTAATAAAAAGCATTTATTTTATAAGAAATCGATGTTTTGATAAAGCAATTTGACCCCAACTTTTTAACTTCAACCCTAACCCCATTAGAAAATGAAAAAGTTATCCTTCTTCTCGATCTGTGTTTTGTTCAGTTTACTTACTCTAAATGCTGAAGAGCCAACGCCTTTCACACGCGCTAAAGATAAGTTAGAAACAATTATATCAGTTAATAATGAATTTGTCGGTGCAAGAGAGCTCAAAGACTTTGAGGCTTATTTAGAAAAGCAAACGCCCAGTGCAACCATTGTCATGTGTTCGGATTCAAGAGTCCAACCCACTTCCTTACACGATAATCCTAAAGGAAACTTATTTACCATTCGCAATATCGGTAATCAAATTGATAGCAACCCAGGATCGGTGGATTATGGAGTATTAATTTTAAAAACTCCTCTCTTATTCATTTTAGGCCATACAGGATGTGGCGCCGTGGAAGCAGCCATAAAAGGGTATAAAGGATTGCCTAATACTATCAAGAAGGAATTAGATACAATAGATGTAGGAGGTGCAACAGATGAGAAAGAAGGCATCATCAATAATGTAAATAATCAGATAGAAACAGCATTAGCAAAATATAAAGATAGCATCAAGAAAAAGGAATTATTTGTAGTAGGAGCCATTTATGATATACATAATACTTTTGGATACGGCTATGGAGCTTTAATATTTGTGAACGTTAATGGAGAAGTAAGTGATGCTGAAATTAGGAATAATGAATTGTTCAAAGGAGTGAAAGATTTGAAGGTAGTGAGTCCAAAATCTAATAAAAAAGAATAAGTCTTAAAAACAATGCAAACAGTGAAAAAATGAAGGTAATAAGTATAATAACAATGTTATTCATAGGGATTCTTCAACTTGCTTATGGAGAGGGACCTTATGATGAACCTATTGATCAATTGATAGAATTAAGAAAGGAATTGGGTAAAATTTATGGAGATTATAGAACTTATGAATCAGATAAAATGAAAAAAGCATGCGAAGATATGGTTGAGGTTTGTAAAAAGATTGAAAAACAATTAGGAAAAGTTCTTGAGATAAGTAAATCCAAAGGTGATGAAAATAGTTCTATACCTGTACAGGTAGAAACTGTTCAGCAAAAAATTACTACTTTTAGGAATAATATAAAGATAAAAGGAGGATGCAAAGAATTAGCTCAAGATAAATTTGTTTTTGAAAGATTGATTGGAAACGATGATATAGATTCTCCAAGCTTAAGAGGAGTGTTAACGACGTTAATTAAAAATTTAAAATTAAAAAATCAAATATTTAAAAAAGAAGATGAGTAATTCAAATTGATTAAAAAATAATTTTTACTAATAACCTGAGTTCGGGTTAATAAGATTTTTTGGAATAACAATTTTTTACTTGTTTGCTGCGATTCTGGCAATATTCTTTATTTTAGTACCTTGACCTTTAGCACAGAAATACCTAGCATTGATATTGAAGTTTTAAATAAATATCTAAAAGTTTTATGAAAATCTATATCAATGGTAAGTTTTATAATGAAGAAGATGCAAAAATATCTGTTTTTGATCATGGGTTACTTTACGGAGATGGGGTTTTTGAAGGGATAAGATTGTATGAAAAATGTGTCTTTAAGTTGGATGAGCATTTAGAGCGATTAGAATATTCAGCAAAGTCGATATTATTGACTCTTCCATGGAGTCGCGAAGAGATGGCTCAGGCTGTGCTTGAAACTTGTCGCCAAAATGCATTGATCAATGGATATATAAGACTTGTCGTCACAAGAGGGAAGGGTTCTTTAGGACTTTCTCCAAAAGGATGTAATGATCCTCAATTGATTATTATTGCAGGGCAAATTTCACTTTACTCACCTGGGCTTTATGAAAGTGGTTTAAAGATTATTACGGTGCCTACAAGACGAGTAGCACCAGGGGCCTTTGCAACGCAAGTAAAGTCATTAAATTATTTAAATAACATAATAGCTAAGATGGAAGCTGCTCAGCATGGTTATCTAGAAGCAATTATGTTAAACGAACAAGGTTACGTAGCAGAGTGTACTGCAGATAATATATTTACCGTTTCAAAAGGAATCATGTATACGCCCGATTCTTCCGATGGGGCCTTAAAAGGTGTGACTCGTGAAGTTTTAAAGAAAATTGTACAGGAACTCAATATTCCTTTGAAAACCACAAAATTGACCCGATATGATGTTTGGAATGCGGATGAATGTTTTTTAACAGGGACAGCCGCTGAGATTATGCCAGTAGTGGAAGTCGATGCAAGGAAGATAGGCACGGGCGTTCCAGGTGAAATGACGCAGCGCTGTTTGAAAGTATTCCGACAAAAAGCATCAAAAGAAGGAAGATTTTTATAAAAAAAAACGAATGTAAAAAGTGAATTATAATAGAATAAGAACAAAGAATGATAGGAAAAAGGATATGAAAGTGCAGGATTTGATACATGAGAAGTCAGAATTAACGCATGGTAAATCGCTTCCGGAACCTATTGTTTTAAGTACGCGAATAAGGTTAGCAAGGAATTTGGAGGGTTATAACTTTCCCGATTGGTCCAATATAGAAACGCGCAAAGAAGTACTCAGGTTGTGTAGCAATGAAATTATAAAGTTGAAAGCTATGAAAGTGGCAGAGGAATTTGATTGCGATCAAATGACGGAAACCGAAAAAAGAGCTTTGGTGGAAAGACATTTAATTAGTCCAGAATTTGCCCAAATGGGCGAAGGATCTGGAGTTTTAATTAATGAAGATCAGAGTATAGCGGTAATGATCAATGAGGAAGATCATTTGAGAATCCAAGTCCTGCGCAGAGGATATCAATTTAAATCAGCTTGGCAAGAAATGGATGAATTGGATAACCAAATAGATGAGCGGCTAGACTATGCTTTTTCTGGGCAATTGGGGTATTTGACGGCCTGTCCTACAAATTTGGGAACAGGGATGCGAGCGTCGATTATGTTGCATTTACCCGGTTTAGTGATTGTTGGCCAAATCGAAAAGGTGATTCGCGCATGCAGTCATCTTAACCTTGCTGTCAGGGGAATTTATGGAGAAGGTTCTGATGCAATAGGAAGTATTTTCCAGATATCGAATCAACAGACCCTAGGAGAAAGTGAAGTAGAGATTATCAAAAAATTGACGGGTGTTTTAGATACAGTCATTGAGCAAGAGAAGAATGTAAGGAATCAAATATTAGCGCAGGAACGTGTAAAGATATTTGATAAAATAGGACGTGCGTTTGGAATTTTAAGAAATGCGCATTCCGTTACGTCCGATGAGGCAATGAATTTACTTTCGTTAATGAGATTGGCCGTGGATTTGGGTATTTTACCTAGTCAATACAGAACAATAATAGATAGTTTTTTGATAGAAAGTCAGCCAGCGCACATCCAACTCATGATGGGTGAAGATATAAAACTTGAACATAGAGATAGTTTTAGGGCCATGCTTCTAAAACAAAAATTTAAAGAAATAGATTCTTTAAATTTCGATAATATTAAGACTTGAAGAAAAGGAAATTTGTATTAAAGTGAAAAAATAATTATGGAGCCATTGAATAATTTTACCCCGAGATCACAGCAAGTACTAGCATTGGCCAGGAAGGAAGCAGCAAGTTTTCATCACAACTATGTAGGTACAGAACATTTGTTATTGGGCTTAATAAAATTAGGACAAGGTGTAGCTGTCAATGTTTTACAGAAGATGGGGCTAGATTTAGAAACCGTCAGGAGAGCTGTTGAAACACAGGTAGGCAGTGGGGTCGAAGCCCATATTAATACAGCAAATATTCCATTTACACCGCGAGTAAAAAAAGTTTTGAATCTAGCGGCGAAAGAAGCAAAGGCTTTAAATCATTCATATATAGGTACAGAGCATATTTTATTGGGACTATTAAGAGAAGGTGAGGGCGTTGCTGCTCGGGTACTACAGTCGCTCGATATCGATATTGGCAGATGTAGGAATGAAATACTATCTGAGCTTGATCCCAATTTCATGATGGGGCAAGAACCCCCTTCCGGACTATTTGAAGGCGGAATGCCTGGTATGCCTGGAATGCCGGGCATGCCAATGCAACCACAAGGAGGACTGTTTGGATCGGCGGTTGGCATGGAAAAAAAGGAAGTTAAAACCCCTGCATTGAAAGCATTCGGTCGCGATTTAACTGAGCTAGCAAAAAACGGTGAATTGGATCCTGTGATAGGACGTAAGGCAGAAATTGGCAGAATGATACAGATCTTATGCCGAAGAACGAAAAATAATCCTGTATTAATAGGAGAAGCAGGAGTGGGAAAGACGGCAATTGTAGAAGGCCTGGCCCAAGAAATTGCTTCGGGTATTGTTCCCGAAATTCTTCTGGATAAAAAAGTAGTCACTTTAGATTTAGCATTAATGGTTGCTGGTACAAAATATCGTGGCCAATTTGAAGAACGAATAAAAGCTGTTATGGATGAAATCCGTCGGGCTAAAAATATTATTTTATTTATCGACGAGTTACATACAATAGTGGGTGCAGGAGCCGCAGAGGGAGCAATGGATGCTTCTAATATAGTTAAACCGGCTTTATCCAGAGGCGAATTACAATGTATTGGTGCAACGACTTTGGGCGAATATAGAAAATACATCGAAAAAGACAGTGCGCTCGATAGAAGATTTCAATCTATAAAAGTAGAAGCCCCTTCTGTGGATGAAACAATACAGATTTTAAAGGGAATTCGTGCCAATTATGAGGAACATCATAAAGTACACTATACGGATGAAGCGCTTGAGACAGCAGCGAAGCAATCGGATAGATACATTACTGCAAGATACTTACCTGATAAGGCTATAGATGTTCTTGATGAAGCAGGATCCGCCGCAAGAATAGCAGCGCTCAAACGCCCGGATGATATTGAAACTATCGATAAAGAAATCGACAAGGTCAGTGAACAAAAAGATGAAGCAATTAGCAAACAGAATTTCGAATTAGCAGCCAAGGTTCGGGACCAAGAAAAAAAGTTACGAGTCACAAAAGACGAAATGATCCAAAAGTGGAGACATAATCGCGAGGAAGTGGATGTGATTGTGGACGTCGAAGATGTTTTAAAAGTAATTGCACATTGGACGGGGATTCCGCTTAGCAAAATGGAAGAAGAAGAAAGTAAGAAATTGCTAAGCATGGAAACGGATTTACAAAAAATCATTATCGGTCAAGAAGATGCAACTAAGGTGATAGCGCGGGCAATAAGAAGGTCGCGTGCCGATCTCAAAGATCCTCACCGGCCGATAGGATCTTTTCTGTTCCTTGGGCCCACAGGAGTGGGGAAAACCTACCTTGCAAAGAAATTGGCTGAAAGGATGTTCGGAAATGAAGATGCATTGATTCAAGTCGATATGTCAGAATATATGGAAAAATATTCTGTATCACGAATGATAGGGTCTCCTCCAGGATATGTCGGCTATGAGGAAGGTGGACAATTGACGGAATTAGTCAGACGTAAGCCTTATTCTGTTGTTCTTTTTGATGAAATTGAAAAAGCACATCCTGATGTGATACAGATATTGTTGCAAGTCCTTGAAGACGGGCATTTGACAGATAGCTTAGGGCGTACAGTAGATTTTCGTAATACAATTTTAATTATGACATCCAATGCAGGGGCTGAATTGCTGCAAAAGGATGTTTCTTTAGGCTTTGTTAAGAACCTCGATGCAAAGAGAGACTTTGAAAGAATTAAAGATAAAATAATGGATGAAGTAAAACGCACCTTCAAACCAGAATTTCTCAATAGACTTAATGAAATCGTTATCTTTCAAGATCTTGATATTGAAGACATGAAGAAGATTGTGGATCTTGAACTTGCGAAAGTCTTTAAGCGCTTGAAAGCAAAAGATATTTCGTTGATTGTGCCCGATGAAGTTAAAACATTTATTATTGAAAAAGGTTACGATAAGAAATATGGTGCTCGCCCATTAAGACGAGCAGTGGAGCGTCATTTAGAAGATCCTTTAGCAGAGGCCATATTGAAAAATGAAGTAAAAGGAGGAAGTAACCCTATACACGTTAGTTTAAAAGATAATGCTTTAACATTTGAACAGGCCGAAACAAAAAAGAAAACTACTCGTAAAAAAGAGTCTTCTAACCCCGTGTCAGAGCAAGAAAAAGATGAAAATTAACCCCATTTTTAGAAATGAATTTCCACAATATTAATCACTATGAATAAATTATTTTCTACACTCTTTAGTTGGAAAAAAACAATTTTGGCTTTGGGTTTTTTGGCTGTGATACCAGCTCAAGCAGATACATTATTACATTTACGGTGTGGATGGTACATCGCGGGCGCCGGAGATATAGGATGGCACAATGAAGTTAAATTTAAACCTGGAGGAGGTGGTCTTACAAAATTTCATTATGATGTAGGATATGGAACAAGTGTCTCTGTAGGTGTATTATTAAGGCATTGGCGCTTGGAGGTTCAAGGACTTTATCAAAAGAATGATCTTAAAAAACTTAATGTACGCACCCCATTAGGTTTAATTGCTAGAGGAAGAAGAAGTGGAAATATAAGACAGTCTGCAATAATGTTTAACGGATACTGGGATGTATTAATTCCAAATAGTTGGTGGGTGGTATATGTGGGAGCGGGTGTTGGCCCAGGGTTCCATCATAGAGAGGCAACGGATTCAACTGGATTATTTGCACAAAGAAATGAAACCCAATTAGCCTGGCAAGCTATGGCAGGTTTTTCTTATGAAATAGTAGATCATACATTTTTGACGCTAGGTTGGCGTATTTTCAGCACGCCTAAAGTACATTCATCTTCTGAACGTTCAGAGCAAATCATTATTATACAAAATATAGAAATAGGAGTTCGCATCGAACTATTTTAAGAATTAAAAGACTTTCTTGCATCGTATTGTACTTGTAGGTAAAGAAAAAATTTGTGAGAGGTCCGAGTTTACTACATGAGGACCTCTCACAAATTTTTGACGCCGTCAGTTAGGTAAAAGACGAGGGTCGGCAGAAAAGTCTAATGGTGTTTTCTGAAAAATCCTCTTAATTCCTCTTTAGAATTGGATGATTTTCTTCCTCTTTCTCTTTCCTTATCTCCACATTTAGATTTTTCTTCTTTTTCTTTTTTAGCTCTCTTTTTTTCTACTTCGATGCTGCCAGGGACTATTTCAACGAAGTAAACTTTAGTTCTAATGCCAGTAGAAGGAATCGAAGTGGATTTAAGTTCTGATTTAATTTTCATTGTATAAGTAGCATCGCCTACAGAAAAAGTAATCTTTTTAGTTCCGGATTTACCCAACGCTGAATTTTCTGAAGCAACTTGATATACCACTTGATGATTATGATATACAAGTAATTCACCTTTATGAAGATTCCCGCCTGAATTAGCATACCCAAAGAATTTAAAACCATCAATTTGAGGTGGGAGAATTTTTTTCATAGTTTCATGAGCTGAAAAGCCTAAGCGGAACGATGATTGGCTCGATGAATTAACATACACGGGTGGGTATTGCGCAACAAAGTCCTTTGCAGCCGTACATGAAGCATTGTGTTTTGCTTCCTTACGTTTTCGTTCTTCTTTTTTAGCCTTTTTTTCTGCATCAATTCTTGAATTTATTAGATTTTCATCTTTTTTAACGGCTATTATTTTTAGAGTGTAGGTATAAGGAATTTGATCATCAGATATTCTTAATCCATTAACATTGAATAAAGATCGATTTTTCGAATAAGTCACATTCAAAGTAACAATATAAGGATTTTGTTCGTCATCGATATCGGCAATAATAGTTCCACTCTTTGGAAGTTTTTGAGTTTTTGCAATTTTTACGAAATCTTTTGCAGATAATGTTAAGGTGCCCTTAGGGATTATGTTTCCTTCAGAATCGACGTATCCAGCAAATTTATAAGTAGATTCCTTAGATTTAAGAATATTGTTTCTTTCAATATGTTGTCTTAAAATATCAACACTAAATTCTTTATCATTGAACATGAAAGGAGTTTCATCGATATAAACTGCTGGATTTTCTTGTAGAGATTTTAATTCTAATTGAAGAGCTTGATTTTGCTTTTCTATAATTTGACGCTCTTGTTCTTGAATTGAAAGATTTTCGGTAATTCTTTTTTCAAGTTCATTATAAGCCTTTTGTGCATTCTCTTCATTAAAATTAGTATTTAGATTTTGTTTAATACTTATGATTTCTTCATTTATTTTATTTTTGATATCATTAAATTCGGCATCAGATAAGATTTGATTTTGAGAATAGAGAATGTCGAATTTATTTACCCAATCTTTAATTTTTTGTTTAATGATATTTTGGTGTTCCTCTTCTTGTTTACGCTTTTCTTTTTCTTGTCGTAATTGTTCTTGAAGTAAAGCTGCTTGATTATCTTGAACTAAGGATTGGATAGATGCTTTTAAAGTGTTAACATCTTTTTGAGCATTAGTGAGAGTTTCTTTGTTCTTTTTAAAGTCAGGATTAGCGAGATCGAGATTAGATATAATTTTACCAACTTCTTTGCGCAATCGACATTGTTCCTGATTCAATTTGGTTTGAAGCGTAGTTTGTCTACCTTCTAGACTCGAAACGGCTTTGAAATTGGCCGGCAAAGTCAGTTCTTTATCAATCGAATTAAGAATAGACGTGGTTTGATTTTTTACAGCTTCTTTTTGAGATGAAATGTAATCAGAATTACTTTTTGTTAAAGAAGTCAAACGTTGCTTAAGGGTGGCCAATGAATTGCTATATTGTGTCAATTGAGTTTTCTTATCATCCAAAACTATTTGGGTGATAGTAGGCTTAACAGAATTTTGAAGAATGTTAATATTATTGATTAATTGTTTAGCATCATTGAGCAGAGAGTCTTTAGTAGTTTGTAGACCTGGATCAATAATAGATGAAGGAGATAATTTATTGATGATATCGGTTTGGCTTTTTTGGACTAAGTCTTTCGCTTCTTGAGTGAAAGATGCTCTATCCGTAGCAAGGTTTTGATCCAATTGTTTTTGATTCTTATTAAGGAAATCGGCAATAGATGCTTTAAGTTCATTGACTTTAGCTTGAACATTGGTAAGGGTTTCCTCGTCTTTTTTAAAGTCAGGATTAGCGAGATCGAGATTAGATGAAATTTTACTAACTTCTTCGCGCAATTGACGTTGCTCCTGATTTAATTTGGTTTGAAGAGCAGTTTGTTCACCTTCTAGACTTGGAAGGGCTTTGAAATTGGCTGGCAAAGTTAGTTCTTTATCAATCGAATTAAGAATAGACGTGGTTTGATTTCTAATAACTTCTTTTCTAGATGAAATGTAATCAGAATTACTTTTTGTTAAAGAAGTCAAATGTTGCTTAAGGGTGGCCAATGAATTGCTATATTGTGTCAATTGAGTTTTCTTATCATCCAAAACTATTTGGGTGATAGTAGGCTTAACAGAATTTTGAAGAATGTTAATATTATTGATTAATTGTTTAGCATCATTGAGCAGAGAGTCTTTAGTAGTTTGTAGACCTGGATCAATAATAGATGAAGGAGATAATTTATTGATGATATCGGTTTGGCTTTTTTGGACTAAGTCTTTCGCTTCTTGAGTGAAAGATGCTCTATCCGTAGCAAGGTTTTGATCCAATTGTTTTTGATTCTTATTAAGGAAATCGGCAATAGATGCTTTAAGTTCATTGACTTTAGCTTGAACATTGGTAAGGGTTTCCTCGTCTTTTTTAAAGTCAGGATTAGCGAGATCGAGATTAGATGAAATTTTACTAACTTCTTCGCGCAATTGACGTTGCTCCTGATTTAATTTGGTTTGAAGAGCAGTTTGTTC
>JABDAI010000041.1:0-953 GCA_013289195.1 Verrucomicrobiota bacterium | reverse complement strand
GGATTAGCGAGATCGAGATTAGATGAAATTTTACTAACTTCTTCGCGCAATTGACGTTGCTCCTGATTTAATTTGGTTTGAAGAGCAGTTTGTTCGCTTGCGAGGCTTGAAACAGCTTTGAAATGGACTGGGAAAGTAAGATCTTCATCAATCGAATTGATAAGAGACGTAATTTGATTTTTTATAGCTTCTTTTTGAGATGAAATGTAATCAGAATTACTTTTTGTTAAAGAAGTCAAATGTTGCTTAAGGGTGGCCAATGAATTGCTAAATTGTGTCAATTGAGTTTTCTTATTATCCAAAACTGTTTGAGTGATAGTAGGCTTAACAGAATTTTGAAGAATGTTAATATTATTGATTAATTGTTTAGCATCATTGAGCAGAGCGTCTTTAGTAGTTTGTAGACCTGGATCAATAATAGAAGAAGGAGATAATTTATTGATGATATCGGTTTGGATTTTTTGGGCTAAGTCTTTCGCTTCTTGAGTGAAAGATGCTTTATCTGTGGCAAGTTTTTCATCCAATTGTTTTTGATTTTCTTTAAGAAAAGCAGTGATAGCTTTTTTTAGTGCGGTGATTTGAGTTTGTGCATCTCTGAGAGTTGCTTTGGCGCCTGGCAAGTCAGAAGAAGTATCAATAGTTTTGACAATATTTTCGAGCGTTTGACGAAGTTGAGTGCGAAGTTTATCTTGCAAATCATTTTTAAGAGACTCTTTCTTAATATCAAGAGCAGGGCTAGTAACTTGAAGATTGTCTGGAATTACAAGTTGAGGATCCGTATCAATAGTTTGAATGAGCGCATTCGCTTGCTGTTTTAAGGCAATTCTAGAATTTACAGTGACCGTATTTTCGTTAACGAGAGCGTCTAGGGTTTCAGTAAGCTGAGCTAAGACAGTCATTCTCTTAGATAATTCGTCTTTAATCTGATCAAAGATCGTTTGAGTAATGCCTGG
>JABDAI010000040.1 GCA_013289195.1 Verrucomicrobiota bacterium | reverse complement strand
AGATAATGTTATCTTCAGAAATTTCATAAAACCTTTAGTTTTTTGATATTTTGGAAAGTTCTCAGATATACTTAATATTCTGTTGCCAACGGCAATTATCATGGGAAAAGTAGAAACTTTTTATTTCTTAAGATATTACAGTATCGGTCAATGCTCTGAGGATTCTAGCTTGAGATTAAAAAAATCAAATAAATCTTTACAAGATTTAATTTTTTTTGAAAATAGAAGAAATTCTTTGGAGGATTTTTCATTTTTACTTTTATTATGAAGACTGAATTTCTTGTTATCTTATCACTATCTTGCTTATCAATATTCGCTGAACCTACTGAAGTTAATGAGTATAGAGAAATGCAAAAAAAATCTTGTGCCAATAAAGTACTTTCAGACCAAGAGTATTATGATGCAGCTTTACGTGGAGAACTAATAGATAAGAGTGAACCTAATAACTTTTTGAATTTTTCAGAATTGAAGTTTATTGGAGATTTCAATGTCTGGAATGCGGACGATTTCGAAGAATATTATTACAAAAATATCTTAGCTGGTAAAATCTCAAGTAGTGCAAATGATTCCGAATTATCTGCTTTTTTTAAGAAAAAAGAGAAAACAATTCCTGAGGATAAAGAAGGTTTGTATCGAGATTCAGAAGGTAATCTTTGGTTTATACATAATGAAGAGAAAAAGGAAAAATTCATCATAGGAGGTTCGTATTACCATCCGAATAAAAAAGAAAAAGAAGTGATGTTAGCGTTGAAATATATAGCATTCAAAATAATGAATTTACTAGTAGGATCCTGGGTATCAGAAGTAACGCTATTGAATGATATGCCCGGATATATTGCCATTAAGCCTCTTTCTGGATTTTCAAAGGAATTAGAAGAATACGAACAATTCAGTGAAAACCGGTTTAAACTCGAAATAGCCATGGACTTTGTTGGTCTTAGAAAACGTCATTTTAGAGATCACCATGGTATCAAAAGTTTTTTCGCATTTGATAATTCACTTATAAATCCTTTGCGTAATGATTTTAATTATGCATTATTTGAATTTGACTGTTTGAATGAGGAAAATGAATGTTTGTATTGGTATGAAGGATTGGATTTAGAAGCCTACATGTATATTTGGAATGATATTAAAGGAGCAAAAAAGGCTATAGAATCCATTATCAATATAGGGGATGATACCATTCTGCATTTGCTAGGTGATTGTTATAATGATTTGCATAAAATAAATGTCAAATTGAATAATAAACTATCCGCAAAATTGGGATCTTTATTAATTAAGAAAAAACAAATATTAGAAGAAGAAATATATAGATATTTTACTATTATGGAGAGGATAGAAATAGATCCAGAATCATTTACGAGCGAGGATGAGAAAGAATTACAAAAATGTATTAACATCACTTTTTTAGATTATGCTTCGAGGCAGGGATTGATGAATTTTTCTAAATTATTGTTAGCGAAACAAGAAGATAATGATACAGATAGTGCGCTGAATAAAGCAACTGAGCATGGTCATTTAGAAGTTGTAAAATTCTTATTTGAAAAGAATAAAATTGATGGGGCTGCCTTAGGTGATTGTTGTTATAAACCTCTATTTTTAGCTTTTAAAGAAGGTCATTACGATATAGTAAAGTTTTTTTTAGCAAATGGTACTAATCCTGATGGCTGCTGTTATGATGGATCCTATTTTGGATCATGGTTAACAGAAGCTGTTCAAAGAAGCCGATTGGATCTTATAAAATTATTGCTAGAAAAAGGTGTCGATCCAAATAAGATAGATGTATTTAAAAGAACGCCTTTAGGCCTTGCTGCAAAAAATGGTAATTTGGAGGCTATAAAATCATTATTAGATAAAGGAGCAAATCCAAATATTAAAGATGGTTTTGGTAAATTTCCTTTAGAATATGCAATTGAAAGTAATCATTTGGAGATTGCATTATTTTTGAAAGAACTCTTAAAAATTGAATTGTAAGATTTGAAAAGTTTTCTGAGATTCAGAAAGTATGTCCAATGCGAGAATAAGTTTTTGACGTAGGATTTTGGGGTATAGGGAGCAATGGAACCTAAGAACTCTATCTAATTAGCGAGAAATAAGTCTAAAATTGGCTTTTTTAATCCCATTTAGACCTAAAGTCCTATGCCCAGCAATTTATCGAACATTATCTATTGTAGAAATTTATATTGGAGGTATAAACAGAAATTTCTTAAAGAGATTATCAATCAAGGGGTTAGTAATATATAATTTTTTGGATTTTTGGGAATTAAGGCTTAAGTGCTTTTACTGTTTCGTTGCTCCCTATATCCCAATAACGGGAGAGGATTTTACGTGATGATCCCAAATGTAAAACACGGCTTGGATGTATTCCTGGAAGAAATGTCGGAAAGCTTAAAAAAAGAAGCGATAATAATTATGGATTGTGCTGGTTGGTATAAATCGAAGGATCTGAAAGTGGCAGACAATATGCATATAGTGTATTTACCAGCATACAGCCCAGAACTAAATCCTGTAGAAAGATTATGGCAATATATGAAATCGAATATTCTGAAAAATAAAATATACGAAACAATTAGCGATTTAAAAGAAGTGGTTTGTGGTTTTATTAAAAACTTATCGAAAGAGATACTTCAGAGTGTCTTCTGCAATATTGATTATTAGATTATTTATTTTCGGGAATTGATATTACTTCGAACTGAGCCTTTTAGAAAAATAAATAAGAACGATTCCGCCCAAAATTAAAAAAATCGAATAAAACTGTCCAGGATTTATATGCAAAATGAGCGGTGCATCGGGTGTTCGGAAAAATTCACAGATGATGCGCATAGTCGCATAGCCAATTAAGAATTCACCTGCAAGTTGGCCTTTGGGTAAAGTTTTGCCTTTAATCCAAAACCGAATTTGAACATAAATAAATAATAATAACCCTTCTAAAAAAGCTTCATAAAGTTGTGAAGGATGACGGGGTGGAATGAGTTTGATAGGGAATCCCGGAGCACTTGTTGGAAAAATAACTGCCCAAGGGACGTAACTTATTTTGCCCCAGAGTTCCCCATTAATGAAGTTTGCAATACGTCCTAGAAAAATACCAGCCGGGGCAATTGAAGCAATGATGTCACAAATTCCCAAAAATGAAGTTTTCGTCTTTTTTGAAAACCAAAAAATCGCTATGAAAATTCCTAAAATACCTCCATGACTCGCCATCCCCCCTTCATTGACTTTGAAAAACGTAAGAGGATGATGCAAAAAATGATTAAGATCGTAAAGTATCATATACCCCAAACGGCCGCCAATTAAAGTGCCTAGAATAACCGCAGTAACCAGTGAAGTTTGTTGATCTGGATTATAGGGTGAACGTTTTTTCAAGTAGTAAAAATGCAAAAGCCCAAAAGCAATTAAAAAACTAATAACATAAGCTACCCCATACCAGCGAATGCCATCTACAACCGAGCCTTCAGGAAAGTGGATCATAAAGGGGTCCAGGTTATTAACCCAATGAGCAAAAAATGTGAAAGGAGTAAACATTTACTATGGCAAAGGTTTGGATGGCTTTGAGGATTCAGATTGCGTGGAATGTTGTTCGGAAAGATTTTTTTTCATCATCGCTAGGTCTCGCATGTTAATGGCAACGTCACTTTCTTCAAAAATTTGTTGTCCAAGAATATGTTCAAAAATATCTTCCATACTAATGACCCCAGATGTGGAACCAAATTCATCGACCGTAACAGCAACTTGCTGATGATTTTTAAGAAAGTTTTGCAAAGCCACGGCTGCAGTAGCTGCATCAGGTATAAAGATAACAGGCTGCATCAGGTCTTTAACTTTAAGATTATCTTGGGTATTTACCATATCACGGCGTCTTACAATGCCAATGACATTATCAAAATTACCTTCATAAACGGGTAGACGTGCGAAAGGGATTGAGGGATATTTTTCGAATATCTCTTTTAAAGTAAGATTGCCATCAAGAGCGGTTACAACTTGACGTGGCGTTTTTAGTTTATTTACAGTAATGTCATCCAAAGTAAGAGCATTAGAAATCATATTGCGTTCATCTTCTGTGAGCACACCTTCTTGGGCACGTTTTTCGGCCAAAAGAATGATTTCAGTGTCATGATTTTCTTGAGAAGGCTTAATCGGATGGATTAAAATTTCAACAGTTTTTTGACCAATAATAGAAATAGGCCGCATAATAAAGCGAACAGCATACATGGGATAAACGAAGTACCCTATTAATTCTTTCTTATAAAGAATACCAATATTTTTGGGCAAGATTTCAGAGAATAGCAGAATTCCAAAAGTCATACCTAAGGAAAAATAAATCAACGTATCTTCGCCAAAAATTTTTATAGCAAATCCACCTACTACCGTTGCGCCTAAAGTATTTGCAATCGTATTCAAGGCAAGAATAGCAGAACTTGTTTCCTGAATATCCGTTTTAAATTGTTCTAATAAATTTCCCTTACGTAGATGCTGTTTTTTCAGAGCTTCGACGTCAGATGCAGTCGTGCTTAAAAGCATCGCTTCCAATATAGAACATAACGCAGAAACTCCGAGTGTGACAGCCATTGCTATGAGTAAAGTGAACATATTTTAATTTCAGATAATATCAAAGTAGCTCATTATATGTTAGGTTCAAGCCAATATTTATGGTTTTAGGGCCTTTCTTTGATGCTTTTAATGAGTAGGATAGGATCATCAATGGATAAGTTTATTTTTCGCTTCCTCTTATTCGAATTGCCAGATTTTTAATGTTTCTTGCTATTCTTTAACTGTTTCTAATAAAACATCTCGATTATTAAAGGACATAATAGGGTTTTCATGATCATTTTTCAGAAATTGATCAAAAAATAAACGAATTAATGCTGTGATAGTGTGGTATTTTGAAAAATCAAGTTCACTTTCTTCTTTAAAAAAAGGTATAATTTTTTCCAATACTTCATGATCTGCAAAAGAATTATGTTCTGTATCTACAATAAATGCTTTAAAATTATTTACTTTAAGTGAAGTCTTGGAATAACTATCTTTATTAGCAAATAAATGTAAAAATGGCTTATCAAAACCTTTTGACCCATCCTCATACGCTGCTAAGTCTTCAATTGGAGCATCAAGGCTGACAACTGACTTGATTTGAGCGTTAGTTCTGGCTATGACCATCGAAGTTATTCCTCCAAGGGAATGCCCCAATATGCCTATTTTATCTAAATCCATAACCTCATGAAAATATTCTATTTCGGGCAAAAAAGATAAAACGAAAGTAGCATCATCAATGCAAGTATTTACAGCAGTTTCGTCTTTCTGTGCTTTTCTAAATAGTTTGTCCTCATTTTGAAAAATTACTGTATCGGCTATATAAGGATTATGAATTGCACATATAATATAACCATGACTTACCAATTCCTGAAAAAGGCTCTGATAAGAACCAGCTGTGACACCAAATCCATGATTGAAAACAATTACAGGGTATTTTCCGGGCAATGGTTCAGCATTTAAAGCTTTATGAATTCTTAAAGTTCTAAATTCATTCATAATGACATTGAAATGCTCTTTTAAAGACGGTACCGCAGTCAACTCTCTATGCCAAAAAAGTGTTTCCTCTTCTCCATAAGGTTCTAAATAAGCGGAACTTGCTGTCGAAGGATAATAAAGTGTAATTTTAAGTCTTCTTTTTCCAGCATGATAAGGATCATTTCGACTTGTATCAATTAATTCAATATTTTTATACCCCATAACGAAATCGCCAGAACTTTTAGGAAATAAAATAATATCATTATTCTGCCCTTGGTCAGATTCGAATAAACATTCTGATAAACTTTCTTCCTTTGCTGCGTTCAGTTCAGCATTCGCATTTTCATTCAATCCAAATAATGGATTAAAAAATAAAAATGAAACAAGTGTTAAAGAAATAATGAATTGTTTCATATATAAAAGTTTTTTCATTAAATTAACGATACTATTTTATTGGTTGGAAACAAGATTTATTTATCAAACATTTGGATTTGCAAAAAAGAAAACTTATTTGGTTGTGTGATATAATGTCCTGCATCGAATGCCAAAAATCAAAAATCTATTATTGCTTCTTAGTTATTATTGTGCATATTTATTAAACAATCATGAAGTTAAAGTATTTTGGAACAGATGGTATACGCGGGCTTGTCGGTGGACCTACGATGAATCCGGAGTTTATTAAAAAATTTGCAATTGCATTGGCTCGTTATCTCAGGATTAGGCATCCCAAAGGTGAAGTTCATTTGGTAATTGGCAGAGATACTAGGCAAACAAGTGAAGAGTATGAAAAAATTATTGCTTCTGTTGTGTGCCCCTATGGCATTAATGTTGATATTCTTGGTGTTGTACCTACACCTGCAGTTTCATTCTGGGTAGAAGAAATGGAAGCTGATAATGCCGTTATGATTACTGCTTCCCATAATGATGCATCTTATAATGGGGTAAAAATATTTAATGCTTTCGGCGAAAAGCAATATGAAGACAAGGAAGCGATGATAGAAGCTTTGATTGATGATGAAACCCCTGTCGAATTATCCCCATATAAAAAGTGTGAGTATGTTTATTTAGAAGAAGCAGTTAAAGGTTATGTCGATAATGTTTCAAAAGTAATGCCTCGTGGAGCCTTAAAAGGATGGAAGATACTATTAGATTGTGCAAATGGAGCAGCCTACCAAACAAGTAGAATGGCATTTCAACTTTTAGGTGCAGATCTTATATTAAGAGGCGTTGAGCCAAATGGTCTTAATATTAATGAAGGAGTCGGCAGTGAATATCCCGAAGAATTTGCCAAAGTTTTTAAAGAAAGTGGCGCACGAATTGGAATTGCTCACGATGGGGATGGAGATAGGATTATTATGTGTGACGAAAATGGCGAAATAGTCCCCGGAGATCAGATTTTAGGAATTATAGCCCTGAATGCTTTGGCTAAAGGACAACTCGCAAAGAAAATTTTTGTAGCCACTTTTTATAGTAACAAAGGCTTAGATGCGGCTATCGAAAAAGCAGGTGGTACTGTCGTACGTTCTAGCGTGGGTGATCGCAATCTTTTCCAAAAAATGGAAGAGCTTAAAGCTAATATAGGTGGAGAGGCATCAGGACATATTATTTTTGCAGAACACAGTAAAACTGGAGATGGATTGTTAGCAGCAATTAAAGTTATAGAAACAATGATCGATACTGGAAGAACCTTAGCGGATCTTCGGCAAGATATTCCGCTCCTTCCACAGATACTTGAAAATTTGAAGATACAAGAACGCAGGCCAATGGAGGAACTCCATATTTTACAACAGACCATTAAACAAGTTGAAGACCTTTTGGGCAAAGATGGACGTGTATTTGTACGTTTTTCTGGAACGGAACCTAAAATTCGGTTGCTAGTAGAAGGACCTGACCAAGAAAAAATTTCCGAAGGAATAAATCTTCTCAAAGCCGCTGTGATGCAGGAATTAAAGATTATCGAATAACCTATGAATAACTGTTTTCAAAGGAATTTGGATTTCGCAAATAGAGGTCTGAAAGATGCTCAATTTATCTATACGGCTGAGATTTGTAAGAATATTCTTATAGACCAACCCAATTGTATACAAGCTAGGAAAATCTTGCAGACTGTATCGAAGAGCATTTATGAAAATAAAATTTGGATCACTAAAATTCTAGCCCAGGTCATGTCCATTGTTTATCTTTTTCTTAGTATCCTTGTTTGCAAACACAATAAGCTAAAAATGGTTCAACAAAGTGTATGCTACTACCCAAAAGGGAAACTAAGTTTAATTTTACTTGCTCAAGCTGCACTGGATGAAGATTTGTTAGAAGTACTGCTTTTTGCTTATGAGGAAATGAAAGCATTGTTCCCCGAAGAAGCGAAATTTGCCTTAGCATTGGGTAATGTTTACATAAGTATGGGGAATTATCAAAAATCTTTAGAGATAGGACACCAGATATTGGAAAAAGATGCTTCTAACATCGAAGCAATGGATTTAATCGAGCAGGCCGTATTAGCTCGAATGCAGATACAATTGCAAACGAATTTGCCAGAAAATAAGTAGATAAGACCAAATAAATTACTGATATCTCCCCTTTTTTAAATCAATTTTCTTAAAATGTCTGAAAAATAATCTTTTTTCACAAAAAGTAAGTTGCTTGTGTGGTCTTATGACTCCAGATCTCGATATGCTTTTAGTGGTCCCATTTTGAATTTTTATGGAATATCCTTCAAATAAGCCTTCTCAGTCCATAATAGCGGATATTGAATTGAAATATAAAGAAAACTTTAACAAGAAATAGTTCTGATTTATAAACTCTATTTTTTTTGCTTATAATTATTTTCAATATAGTCAAACATGGCAGCAGCGACATTGATGCCGGTAGTTTTTTCAATGCCTTCTAGACCGGGAGAGGAATTAACTTCAAGAACTTTTGGACCCTCCGAGGATTCAATGATATCAACACCGGCTACTTGAAGTCCAAGAGCTGCAGTCGCTTTGATGGCCATTGCTCTTTCTTGAGCGGTTAATTTCACCGCAGAGGCTGTGGCTCCTTGATGGATGTTTGCTTTAAATTCACCTTTTGGAGCTTTTCTTTTCATTGCAGCAACCACTTTATTACCAATAACAAAGCAACGTAAATCTTCCCCCCCGCTCTCTTTGATAAATTCTTGAACAAGAAAATTAGCTTTTAAGCTAGAGAAAGCACTAATTACGCTTTCAGCAGCTTTATTCGTTTCAGCTAAAACAACGCCAATGCCTTTGGTACTTTCAAGTAGTTTAATGATTAAAGGAGCTCCACCTACCATTTTGATAAGTTGTTTGGCATCGCGTGTAGAGTTAGCGCAGCCTGTTATCGGAATATGAACTCCTTTGCGTGAAAGTATTTGGAGCGATTGAAGTTTGTCCCGCGATTGTTTGATCGGAAGAGTCTTATTTAATACAAAGATCTCTTGCATTTCAAATTGGCTTAAAATAGCGGTTGCATAAAATGTAATAGAGGGCTTGATCCGTGGGATAACCACGTCAATATTTTCTAAAATGGCATCGCCGCAATGAACTAGAAGATCAGAAATAGAAAGTTTCATGTAACACTGATGTATATGCGCAAAGAGCATTTCGTGTCCTCGTAATGAGCCTTCTTCCATAATTCTTTTGTTGGAATAAAGATTTGGATTTGAAGCTAAAAGTAAAATTCTCATAAGTTTAAAGCTCTATGATGTTATTGCGGGATGAATTTTTGATAACATTAAGTTTGAAAAGGAGAGTGGGTGATTCTAAAGTTTCTCTAAGACTACACTTTTAAATCTTTTTGTCTATCAAAATATTTATATTCTTTCTTTTCTTCTATTTCGCTCATCTATCAGTCAATAAATACTGAAAATTAGGGAAAAATGCTCAATCCTTTTGCTTTCTTCAAGGGACCTCAATCAGAGGACTTACTGTTGAATAAAGTATTTTAATATCTTGCTTTGTCATTTTTCCAACGAGACAGGATTTGGAGGGATCAACAATCAAATGACCTTTCCTAATAGCTTCACGGCCAAGTAGCATCCTAAAAGCCAAGTTTTTTCGTCTGGCTAAGGTGAGTTCAATTAACCATTGTTGATGATTAAGATTAATCATTGTTTTAATCACATAACGCTTTTCTCGTTGTCCAGTCGAACTTGTAATATAACGATAGTCAACTAAAGGTGAACAACACTGAACTACAATTTTTGTATTTCTTTGAATCGGGTAGATTTGAAATGAAACATAGGTTTGACCTTCTTTAATAAAAGGTTTGATGTTGGTAGCCGCGAGAGCAGAGGTTTTGGCTCCTGTATCTGCTTTAAGTTTAATTGCATGTATCCCTAGATCGGGCAAGGCGCACCATTCTTCCCATGCAATTATTGTTTTCTTTTTCATGAGTTAATTGTACCTTACCTCATCTACTCATTTTTATTTTCAGAAAGATTGAGTTTAGCTTCGAGTTCTTCAAATCGTTGATGGAGACGAGTTAACTCTAATTCCATTTTCAGGCACACTTCATAATTGGCATTCGCGCTGATGCGATCTTTTTCAGACTGCCGGTTTTGGGACATCATAATGACAGGTGCTTGCAACGCTGCAACCATCGATAACACTAAATTAAGAAGAATAAAAGGATATGGATCCCACGGAGTACTCGTAATTTGCTTTAAATTTACAAAGATCCAAATAGCCAGAATGATTAGAGAGAGAATGACGAAGGTCCAAGACCCGCCAATTCGTGCAACATCGTCAGCCAACTTTTGCCCAAAAGTAGCAGTATGGCTATAGGTAGTATTAGGATTTTCAGCAATACTTTCATTATCGGCAATGTGCTCGATAATTTTTTGATCCCCTTCAGAAAGTTCATCGAAATCGGAATCGAGTAGATCGTGCGCTAATTCATTGAGTTCTTCATCCAAAGGATCGGAAAGATCAGAACCATCCGGATAGTTTAATGGATTATGTTTTACTTCTTCTTTGTTTTTTTCGTCTTCTTGCATGGTTTATGATTTTGATTATATAAGTCAGATCAGGGTAGGGGATTACATCTCAGGGGGAACTTTTGACAATTTTTCTTTAAATAAAATATTAAAAAAATGATACTAAATTGATTCATTACAATAGCTTTCTACGGCATTATCTTTTCTTCCTATAATGGGGGGGCGTATTTAATAATAGTTTTTTGAAAAGTTAGATTATTAGGAATATGAGCAATACCACCATCTTCAAGTTTAATTTTGATATAAAAAGTAGTCATATCTTTGACTTCGCCTTTAATACTATCATTACCATCTTTTAAAACAATTATATCGCCAACTTGAAAAGGTTCACTGAAAAATAAAATGTAAGCAGCAAGTACATTACTGAGTAAACTCCAGACGGCAAAAACGGCGACGCCTATAAAGCCAAAAACTAAGGTACTGAAGACCCAAATGTCATTAATATCTAATCCCCAAATTAAAAAAAGGACGAAAATAGTGACTAGACCTATAAAAAGTTTTGATAGGCGAACGATTTTAACTCTTCGTTGTTTGGATACGCGTTGTTTTATCCCGTGACGATTGATGAATTTTTGTAACCCAATAGTTACAATGAAATAAGCAAGGATGGTTAAGATGCTTAATAGTGCATCAAAGTTTAAAATACTAAAAGTCTGTGTAATGGTTTCTATCATCCTTCTTAAGAAATCTTAAGACGATATTTTTTGAGTTTCAATAAAATTGATGCGATTTTTTGCAAATTGCATTGATTTTTT
>JABDAI010000039.1 GCA_013289195.1 Verrucomicrobiota bacterium | reverse complement strand
GTATTCACAAAAAATGTGTCAATTAAATTAAAAGACTATGTTAAAAATGTTGCAAAATGTTGGGTGCCCCAAGAAGAAATTGGATGGTTTTGCTTATGATAATAGGTTAGTCAGTTTGGGCAAAAACCAATTCAGCCGAATAAATCAGCTAAAGAGGCCGTATTCTGTGGATACAAAGCCGAAAAGGTTTGAGTTTCCAAATAGTTTTGATAATCAGAACAGGAGAAGGGAGGATAATGGAGAGAAAAGCATTGCCTGGAATATTTATCCTTGGTTAGCAATGGGAACAGGTATTGTTGCGTATCTTTTAGTGAATAAGGATTCGAGTGCAGAAGAAGACAGTAAACCTGTTGATCTGGTAGATCCGGTAGAGACGAAAGTAACGAAAAAGAATTTTGAGGAAATAATCGATAAACTAAAAAAGGATAGTTCATTAATTCATACATTGGAATTTGAATTTGTCCTATGGGAAAAGGAAGTTAATGAACTTTCTGAAGCAATAAAAGATAATGTAGAATTAGGCTACGTTGGATGGCATCAAGATCAAATTATATATAAAGGCATAAGGAATATTGAGAACAAATTGATCGAGAATAATAAAAATTACAGATCCTATCCGAATGATTATGTGCATGGACTTTTGGCTAAACATGCCTATAAGAATTCTCAAGAAGGGGGTTTAGTGAGTTTAAATTCTAACGTTGATACCTTTTTAAAGAATTGGCAGGTAGCAAAAGTTTTTGATGATACAAAGAAGAGTGGTTATTACAGTGCGATTTATGTCAATGAAAAGACCCATCAAGTGGTTTTAGCCAATAGGGGAACAGAAGGGATTATCGACGGCCTATATAAGGTGGATAAAGATTGGCAAGTGAATTTTGAAGAAATACTCGGTGGAAAAATCATTGTTGGACAACAAGCACGAAATTTGCAAGCTACTGCAGAAGCCATAAAAATAGCAAAGGAAAAAGGATATCGCTTATCGTTTACAGGACATTCGTTAGGAGCCTGGCTAGCAGAGCTGAGTGCTTTCTATAGCTATGCCTATTTTAATTACCGGAATATAAAAGCTGTGACGTTTGATAGTCCAGGATCAGCGCCGATGATGGATAAGTTACAGTCGAATATTAGAAATAAAGATGCACAAGTTAAGTTGGAAAGTATAGACATAGTTACGTATTTAGCTCAACCTAACCCTGCAAATTCCTGCAATGGACATGTAGGTACGGTATATAGGGTGGAACCGAAAATGGAATTGACGACGTCAGCAGAGAGTCGAATGCCAAACGTTGTAAGAAATGCATATGGCGATAAGATAAAAGCAGTACTGAGTGTTGAAGGGCATTTTTTAGACGGAATATTAGAAACATTTGATCCCGGAACTGGAAAGCCTAAGACATATAAAAAAATGTTAGATTGGCCTAAGGTAAAATATGAAGGGACCCAAAGTTTTTTTACGCAAGGAAAAGAGGCTATCAAAGAGGTGTCAGCAAATAGTAAAAATATGCCTGCTGGAATACAAACTGCTTTAAATTTAGCATTGGATCATGTGATTGAAGATAGTACGCTTATGACGATAGTGGGTTTTTTAAAGACCTATATAAAAGGAGGAATAGATGCGGAGCAATATTGGGCGTATTTTAGCCTCATTGATATAGAGAAAGAAGGCGAGGGAGGAAGCAAGGTAATGGATTTTGATCAACGATTTAAGGTAATTACGTTGGCAAAATATCGAGAAGGTGAGGATATGCATTTGATGAAGCTTACAATAGGAAGTGTTGATGAGTATTTGTTTAGGCTCAATGAACGTAGAAATAAACTAAATGAAAATAATATGCTTCCAATTATAAAAGAACAGTTAGAAGACATCTTGTCTAGCTTTGAAATAAAGTCATTGAGTAATGACGGTAAAACGTATGCTTTAGTTGCTAAAAACAAAGGTGACGAAGAAGCTGTTCGGGAAAGAATGCAACGGTTATTGATGGTTGTTCCTAAACAAGAGCGAGATCTTTCGCGAATAAATACCCCTAAAACAATATTGACTATAAATACATCAGCAGATGTGGAAGTGCAATATGAAAGAGTATCAAAATTGCCTGATAATCTACCTTTGGAAGCGCCTTTTTATGTAGAAATTAGAAATAAGAAAGCAGAATTAGAAAAAAAATTAGAGACGGAACAAGTAGTTGTACTCAGTGGTATAGGAGGAATGGGGAAAAGTACTTTAGCAACAAAATATGGAAGGGATAGGAAGCAAAGAAGTGAACAAGTAATATGGTTTGAAGAGAATCGAATAGAAGAAAACTTTTTAAAGCTTGCAAAATTTATGAAAATTGGGACGCAAAATTTAAGTTCGGAAGAACTTCGAGATTTAGTATATGCAGGATTTGAAAGATATTCCCCAAATAGGCCGATATTACTGATTTTTGATAGTGTAGACAAAGAAGAAAAGATAGTAGGCTACTTAAAAAGCCTTCCAAATAATGTAAAGGTTATAATAACTTCAAGAAATGATAGTCTATTAACTACAACTCATACAACGCAACATATAAAAGTTGAAGGTTTTACGCAAAAAGATGCACTGGAATATTTGAGCAAGGCATTGGAAAATAATGAGAGAGGAGTGAATGCTAAGGAAATAAAAAAACTGCAAAATAGGGTAGGTACATTACCTTTTGAACTAGCCGCAGCAGTAGGCTATCTTAAAACGCATCCTTTAATCAGTATAACGGATTATATTGACAAATACGCGCGTATTACTAAAGATCAGCCAGCAGCTATATTGTTATTAAGAGATTTAACAAATCCAGAGAGTCGAGAACTGTTAAACTACTTGGCCTACTTAGACATTGGAGGAGTAGGGGTCCAATTGATGGGAAAAATAATGGGAAAAACTCTTGGTGAGCTGGAAAAATATGTAGAAGAATTAAAGCAATCGTCATTAATCAGCGTAATTAATGACGAAAATGGAGGTAGGTTGCTAAAAGTAAGTCATAAAATAGTAGAAGAAGAGACGCAAAAAGCTTTAAGTACGCAACATCCTGAACAAATTCCAATCATATCAAAAAGATTAATGCAAGAATTCGATAAAGAATTCCCTGATATTGAAAATAACCCACAAAAATTGGAAGGAGCAATAAAATTAGTCAATCATGTCAGATTATTGGTTGAATATGAGGAAAATAGCCCTGAGAAAGAAAGCCTATTGGCTAAGATAGGGTATTACGACAGTGAAATTGTTTTTAACTACAAAGATGCGATCTATTATTTTGAAGCATTATTACACTATAGGCGGTCGATATATCCAAATAATCACCCTGAAATAGCAAAAGTATTAGATAATCTTGGAAGCGCTTATAAAAAATTAGGAGGTGATGAACATATTAATAAAGGGTTAAAGTATCAAAAAGAATTATTAAAAATACGTAAAGAAATTTTCAGATATTTCAAAACGATTTATGGAGATAATCATGCAGAAACAGCAAAAGCATTAGATAATCTAGGAAATGCACATCTGGCATTAGGAGATAAAGATCATGTACGCAAGGCATTAGAGCACTTGAACAAATCTCTAAAAATAAAACAAAGTTTGTATTTTGGGAATCACGCCGATATAGCAAGCTCGTTACACATAGTTGGTAAGGCCTATCAAGCATTGGGTGGGAAAGACGACATCCTTAAGGGGCTCGAATATGAAGAACGTTCACTGCAGATGAGTAAAGATTTATCTACAAAAAATGATAGAGAAATGGCATTGTTATATGATAATATAGGTCTTGGCTATCAAAACTTAGGTGAAAATCAGAATATACGTAAAGGTATCAAATTCCAAGAAGAAGCCTTAGCAATAAAACAAAAGTTATCACTTCCTGGAGTAGCATCATCTTTTAAAAGGATAGGAATGGCCTATGCAGAATTGAGAGAGAAAGAAGATTTATCAAAAGGAATCGATTATTTGCAATCTTCCTTAGAAATAAGAGAAGAATTATTTCCTGGCAATCATGCAGATATAGCAGATTTACTCAGTACAATAGGGATATTGCATGGAATATTAAGTGGTAATCATCATGATAAAAAAAGCTTAGAATATTTAAAGAAGTCTTTAAGCATGTGGCAAGAATTAGATAAAAGTAGTCCAAATGACAGGGAAATTTTATTAAGAATGGCCATGACATTAAATAATACTGGAAAGGCTTCCCAAAAATTAAGCAGTCCATATGAGCTTAAAGAAGGGTTAAATTATCTAATAAATTCTCTAAACACGCGAAAAAGAATCTTTGAGACAAATCATCCCGATATTGCTAAATCACTTGATGATGTAGGAATAGCTTATTTAGCACTAGGAGGTGAAGATAATTATCGCTTGGGGCACAATTATATAGAACAGGGATTAAAGATGAGGCAGGAGTTGTTCTTAGGCAATCATGCTGACATAGGACAATCTATGGATAGCATGGCAAAAGCCTATGAAAAATTGGAAGACAATGATAAAGCCTTAGAATACAGGAAGCAAGCAATGAGTATCTATAACTCTTTAGATAATACAAAAAAACAAGGCAAACATTCTTCTGAGCATGATTGGGCTTCATTAAAGGCACAATCAATTCGGGAAATTAATGAGCATCCGGATGAATTGGCCAAATTAATATTAGCGATAGAAGGAACGCAACCCAAATTTTTTGCTGGCTCTGGAAAAAGAGAAAGGCAGAGTTCTGGAAGTTGTTTGGGAGGTAACCCGATAGGGAGTTCTGAATGCCGATGGATAATTACTGAGAGAGGGGAAGGTAAAGAAGAATTAATAAGATTAAAACAGAAAATACAAAAGAATATTCTCAATAATATAGTTAAAGCAGTAGATGCGAAAGGATGGAGTAACGTGAATTGGCGTTGGGCAGATGAAGGAGTAAAAGGATATGTAGAAGAAAGTTATCTTCAGAAAGAATTAGGAACCAAGGATAGCAATCAAATAGAAATGGCAAAAATGCTATGTTTTGAGTCAATGAATTTGGGGATAATGAAATTGGAACAAAAGCCCTATCAAATAGTGCAAGAATTTACTAAAAACAACCCTAATTTAGTGAGAAAGATAGCGGAAGAACATCCGGAGTTTTTTGTAGATGGATCGATAGCAGAAGAATGTATTAAAGCAATGCCCGAAGATGCAACATTTGCTAAGCATATATTAAAACATGTGAAATATATGGGAATGGAAGCAAGGCAAGAAAAAGGGATTTTAAAAATCAAAAATGATCTGAATAAAATCACATAAGTATCCATGTTAAAATTGATCACCAGAAATTATAAATCTACAAAAAAACATGATTGCGCTATATTAATAAAGTCTTTTACCAGCCGTAGGAACGTGTCAATCGGTAATCATTATTTGGAATTAAGAAGGAGAATTAACTTTTCGAGACAGCAATATTATGACAATAAAACCTGTAGTGAAATCATAAGAGCAAATAAAAATAATAATCCCTATAAAAACATGGCGAACTGGAATGTTGTAAGTTACTTTTTATTGTTAGTAGGGATGATGGGGTATCTATTAGTCAATAATAGAGCGAATGCGGATGCAGAAGAGAATGACAACAAAATAGATGATAGTGATTTACAATTACGAGAAAAACTCAAGAGATTATCCATAAAATTAATGGAAGGACTTCCTGAGCCAGTCGAGAACTATGTAGATTTTCAAGGTAAAAAAGAGCTTATTGATGAAAAACTAAAGCAACAAAATATAATAGTAATTAGCGGAGCAGGAGGTATGGGAAAAAGCTCTTTAGCAGCTCAATATGCTCATGAATGCCAGCAAAAAGGAGATCTACAAGTGATATGGATTAAAGGAATGCAGATAGAGGAAGAATTTTTCCGATTTGCTGGTCTTTTGGGAATTGAAACAAGTGATTTGAATAGTGAAATTATTAAGAATTTGGTGTATAGCAACTTAGAAATGTTTTTTGATAAAAGATCTTTACTATTTATCTTCGATAATGTGGAGACCAAAGAGAAAATTAGGCAATATTTAATTAGCCTACCTTATACAGCCAAAGTAATCATCACAGCCAGAAATGGGGATATATTGGATGGAGTAGAACCAATTCAAATCAAAGGTTTTAAAGAAGAAGAAGCTGACTTCTATTTAAGACAAGCTCTTAAAATAAGTGAAGAAGAGGCGAGAAAAATAGTGAATGTTGTAGGTGATGAATCACCATTTAGATTATCGATAGTAGTAGGGTATTTAAAAAACCATCCATTAACGAGTATTGAGGAATTAACTAAACAATATCATGAAATTAAAAGTGGCTACAGTGCCAATGAAGAAATCTACCCTGAATTTAAAATGTTATTTAGAGATTTAGAAGAGGATAGTCCTAAGGCATGGGAGTTATTAAAATATCTAGCCTATCTGGATGCAGAAGGGGTGTCCGTGCCATTAATTGGAGAGATTATGGGACAAACAATAAAGGAACTCCAAGAAACAATAAATAAAATAAGGGAATTATCATTAATAAAAGCAAATGATAGAAATGTGCAAGTTACCCATAGAATAATCCAAGAGGAAACCAAGAAAGCGATAAGAGAAGAAGATAAAGAACAAAAAGAAGAAGAAAGGATATTAGCGAAATTAATATGTAAATTGAATGAAAAATTACCGTATATTGATGCTCAATCAAAAGCGCTGGAGGATTTGGCTGAGCTAGCAAGGCACGGCCAGAAGGTGATAGAAGTAGTAGGAAATTTTGAAATAGAGAATATAGAAAATTTACTAGAAAAAATAGGAAATTATTACTTTTTTAGAGTATTTGATTTCAAAAAAGCAATAGATTGCTTAGAGAAAGCATTAAATAGGAGAAAACACACCCTTACCAGTCAATCAGATGATGTGGTGCGTTCATTAAATCATCTTGGAATAGTTTATCAAAAATTAGGGGGAGAAGAGAATATTTTAAAAAGCCTAAAATATCACAATGAGGCGCTTAAAATGAGTCAAGCATTACATCTTGGCAATGATCCTCATGTATTACAATCACTAAATAATGTTGGTGTAGCTTATCGGAAATTAGGAGGAAAAAAGAATATTTTACTAAGCTTAAAATATCACATAGAAGCACTTAAGATGGGTCAAGCATTGTATCCCGGCAATCATCTTGATGTAGCAAGATCATTAAAGAATCTTGGTTTGGCTTATAAGGAATTAAAAGGAAGAGAGAATATTTTAAAAAGCTTACAATATCAAGAAGAGGGACTGAAAATGATTCAAGCATTATATCCAGATAATCATCCTTATGTAGCAATCACATTAAATTATGTTGGCATAACTTATGAGACATTAGAAGGGGAAGAGAATATTTCAAAAGGCCTAAAGTATCAAGAAGAGGGACTGAAAATGAGCCAAGCATTATATTCCGACAAACATCCCTATGTAGCAATCTCCTTAAGTACTGTTGGCAGAGCATATAAAAAGTTAGGAGGAGAAGAGAATATTTTAAAAGGCTTAAAGTATCAAGAAGAGGGACTAAAAATGTTTCAAGCCTTATATTTCGACAAACATCCGCATGTAGCAATCTCATTAGCGCATGTAGGCGGAGCTTACCAAGAATTAGGAGGGGAAGAGAATATTTTAAAAGGCCTAAAATATCAAGAAGAGGGACTGAAAATGTTTCAAGATTTATTTTCTAATAATAATCGAGATCTATTAGAATTATTGTGTTTCACTGGAAAGGGTTACGAACAATTTGGGGATAGGCATAAAGCACTTGAATATTACAAACAAGCCTACGGTATGTTTTTTGAAGATCAAGATTACGAATGCATACAATACGTAAAATCCAGAATTGAATCATTACAACCCAAATTCTTTGATGAACAAAATTTCGGAAACTTACTAGAACAAATAGACTGTGGAGGAGGAAGTCAGGTAGGACCGGAATGTCGGTGGATGATCAGTTCGAGAGGAAAGGTTGACAATGATCTATTAATATTAAAGAAAAAAATTCAAGAGAGCGTTTTGAATAATATAGTCGAATCCGTAGATAAATATGGCTGGAGTCGTGGATGGTCCCGATATGACAGGGGAGTTAAAGGATATATAGCACAAAACTATCTCTATCGCAAATTAGAAGAATTAAGAAAAAATAAAGACAAAATAGAACTTGCACAAATGCTTTGTTTTGAAGCAATGAACCTAGGAATAATGAAATTAGAAAAGAATAAACCTTATTCAATCGTGCAAGAATTCACACGAAACAATCCAGAGTTAGTCAAAAAGATAGCTGTAGAACATCCCGAATTTTTTGTAGATGGATCGATAGTAGAAGCCTGTGTAAAAGCAATGCCGGATGATCCCTCATTTGAAGCCCATCTTTTTAACCATGTGAAATATATGGGAATGAATCAAGACAAGAAAGAGGCATTCTAAAACTAAAAAATCAAGAAATGCTTAAAACTTCTAAGTAATCTAAAAAATGTTAAAACAACTGATATCTAGAAACTACCATTTTGCCAAAAAAAATACTGCGCAGATATTGAACAAAGTTTTAACTAACTACAGAAAGATAAGAAGGAACGATCCTTATTGTTTAGAAGTAAATAAAAGGAGAATAGGGTTTTCTTTGGGATCCGACTATCAAAATCAAGATTGTAATGAAATCATAAAGGCAAATAAAAATAATGATCCCTATAAAAGCATAGAAGAATGGAATGTTGTAAGTTACTTTCTGTTGATGGTAGGGATTATAGGATATCTATTGGTAAATAACAAAGCGAGTTCGGATGCAGAAGAGGATGATAACAAAATAGACGGGAGTGATTTACAATTACGAGAAAAACTCCGGAGATTATCCATAAAATTAGTTGAAGGACTTCCTGAACCAGTCGAGAACTATGTAGATTTTCAAGGTAAAAAAGAGCTTCTGGATGAAGAATTGAAGAAACAAGATATCATAGTAATTAGCGGAACAGGAGGTATGGGTAAGAGTACTTTAGTAGCTCAATATGCGCATGAATACCAACAAAGAGGGTATATGCAAGCCATATGGATTAAAGGTACGCAGATAGAGGAAGAATTTTTTCGACTCGCTGTGCTTTTGGAAATCGAAACAAATGGTTTGGACAGCGAGCTTATTAGAAATTTGGTATATGGGAACTTGCAAATGCTTTTTGGTAGAAGCCAGATATTATTTATTTTCGATAATGTTGAGACAAGAGAGAAAATAGAGAAACATTTAATTAATCTGCCAAATACTGCCAAAGTAATTATCACAGCCAGAAATGAGAGTTTACTGGATGGAATAAAAACATTGCGTGTCGAAGGTTTTAAAAAAGAAGAAGCTATCTTTTATTTAAAGAAAGGGCTTAAAATAAGTGAAGAAGATGCAGAAAAAATGATCCATGTCGTAGGAGAATCTCCGTTCAGATTATCGCAAGTAGCAGCGTATGTAAAAAACTATCCCTTAAAGAGTATAGACGAATTGACTCAAAAGTATCTACAAATTTTAAAAGGCTATGGTGCGAATGAAGAAATTTATCCTGAAGTAGAAATGTTATTTAGAAATTTAAAAGAGGATAGTCCTAGGGCATGGGAGTTATTAAAATATCTAGCGTATCTAGATGCAGAAGGGGTGTCAGTGGGCTTGATCGGAACAATCATGGATCAAACAGTCAATGAACTAGAAGAAGCCATAAATAAACTCAAAGAATTGTCATTAGTACAGGCAAATGAAAGGAAAGTGAAAGTAACACATAGGATAGTCCAAGGAGAAACAAAAAAAGCCTTAAATGAGGAAGATAAAAGCCAATGTCAAAAGATATTAGATAAACTGCTTCAAGTAGTAGATAGAGAATTTCCAAAAGTTAATGCAAACCCAGACAACTGGAAGGAAGTGATGGAGATAATCGGTCATGCAAAAATGTTAATTGAGGAAACGAAGGAAGTGAATCAGACAATTGCTAGCAGAACTAGTTTACTATCAAAAATTGGTGCTTATTTTTATTATATAAATTTTAATTATAAAGAAGCGATAAACTATTGGGAAGAATTATTAAATAATGAAAGGAATATTCATACAGAAGATCACCAAGATGTTGCAAACTCACTCGATAATATAGGGCTGGCTTACAAAAATTTGGGAGGAGCAGAGAATGTAAAAATAGGACTCCAATACTTGGAAGCATCCCTGAAAATGAGGCAAGTGCTATTTTCCGGAAAACACGCCGACGTAGCAAGCTCACTCAATAATGTAGGGGCGACTTACGAAGCATTAGGAGGAGAAGAGAATGCGAAAAAAGGAATCCAATACCAAAAAGCATCCCTGATAATGTTACAAGAGCTATATCCAGGCAATCATCCAGATGTAGCAAGCGCACTTAATAATGTAGGACTAGCTTACAAATGTTTAGGAGGAGAAGAGGATGTGAAAAAAGGACTCCAATACCAAGAAGCATCCCTAAAAATGATGCAAGAACTATATCCAGGCAATCACCCCCATGTAGCGATTTTACTCAGTAATGTAGGGCGGGCTTACAAAAATTTAGGAGGAGAAGAGAATGTGAAAAAAGGACTCCAATACCTAGAAATATCCCTAAAAATGCTGCAAGAACTCTATTCAGGTCAACACCCAGATATCGCAATCTCGCTCAATAATGTAGGGCGGGCTTATGAAGCATTAGGAGGTGACGAAAATGTGAAAAAAGGACTCCAATACCAAGAAGCATCCCTAAAAATGATGCAGGTGCTATATTCTGACAATCATCCCAATGTGGCAACTTTACTTGGTAATGTAGGGAAGGCTTACAACAACTTAAAAGGAGAAGAGAACTTGAAAAAAGGACTCCAATATCTGGAAGCATCTCTGAAAATGACTCAAAAGCTGTTCCCTGACAACCACCCCGATGTAGCAAAGTCACTCAACAATGTAGGGATAGGTTATCAAAAATTAGGTGACTGCGATAAAGCTTTAGAATATTGGAAACAAGCTTATGGTATTTATTTATTTATGTTTAATGAGGATTATACCCAAACAAAAGAAATAAAATCAGTCATAGAATCATTACAGCCCGATTTTTTCGTAAATCAAGGTGCTGAACAGATTTTACAACAACAATCCTGTCTAGGAGGAAATCGAATAGGACCTGAATGTCGATGGATGATTGTTTCTCGTCAGACAATGAATGACGAGCTCATAACATTAAAACAAGGAATTCAACAATCTGTTTTGAATGATATTGTTAAAATCGTAGACGATTATGGATGGACTAACATTGGTTTGTTTGGCTCGGAATATGGTGTAAAGAAATATATAGAACAGAGATATTTAGAAAGCAAATTAAAGAGATTAGGTAATAATAGCGGTAGTAATGATATAAAACTTGCTCAAATGCTCTGCTTTGAGTCAATAAATTTAGGAATAATGAAGTCAAAAAGGAAACCCTATGAAGTCGTAGAAGGATTCACTCGAGACAACTCAGAATTAGTCAGAAAGATAGCCGTAGAACATCCCGAATTTTTTGTCGATGGTTCGATCGTGGAAGCTTGTATCAAAGCGATGCCGAACGATAAATCCTTTGAAGAACATCTATTAAAACATGTGAAATATATGGGAATGGAATCGAGAAAAGAAAGAGGCATTAAAAAAAATGAAACATAAGCGATCTTAAAAAATGTTAAAACAACTGATAACTAGAAATTACTACTTTGGCTTGGGCAAAAAAGATACTGCGCAAGTATTGGACAGAGTTTTTA
>JABDAI010000038.1 GCA_013289195.1 Verrucomicrobiota bacterium | reverse complement strand
GGTGCTCCAAATGCTAATAATGTTGCAGGTCAGAGTTATGTAGTGTTTGGTAGTAAAGAGCCCTGGCCAGTAAATGTTTATTTGACCACGCTCAATGGTAGTAATGGTTTTGCTATTAACGGTATTAATCCAAATGATGGGAGTGGTCTTTCAGTCAGTGGAGCCGGAGATGTGAATGGAGATGGTATAGATGATATTTTAATTGGTGCTCCTGGTAATAATGCCAACACAGGGCAAAGTTACGTAGTGTTTGGTAGTAGAGAGCCTTTTCCTGCAGAATTTAATCTTATTAATCTAAATGGTACAAATGGCTTTGCTATTAATGGGATTTATCCATTCGATTCATGTGGTCATTCTGTCAGCGGAGCTGGAGATGTGAATGGAGATGGTATAGCGGATATCTTAATTGGTGCTCCTACTCATAGTGCCCTAATAGGTCAGGGTCAAAGCTATGTGGTTTTTGGCAGTAAAGAGTCATGGCCTGCAGCAATGAACCTTTCTGATCTTAATGGCAATAATGGTTTTACTATTAATGGAATCAATTCACAAGATGTTAGTGGTTGGTCAGTAAGTAGAGCAGGGGATGTGAATGGAGATGGTTTAGACGATATTCTAATTGGCGCTGCTGGAGCTTATAATAAGACAGGTCAAAGCTATGTGGTTTTTGGTAATAAAGGACCCTGGCCAGCAGACTTTTATTTGATTACGCTCAATGGTAATAATGGTTTTGCTATTAACGGTATTAATGCAGGAGATGCAGGTATTGGTTATTCTGTCAGTGGGGCGGGAGATGTCAATGGAGATGGTTTAGATGATATTCTAATTGGCGCTTCAGGGGCTTATCAGTCCATAGGTCAAAGCTATGTGGTGTTTGGTAGTACTGGGCGGTGGCCTGAAGTAATGAATCTTAAATCCCTTAATGGCGATAATGGTTTTGCAATTAATGGAATTAATCCTGGAGATGAAAGTGGTTATTTTGTCAGTGGAACTGGAGATGTGAATGGAGACGATATAGTTGATATTTTGATTGGTGCTCAATTTGCTAACAATCAGATGGGCCAAAGCTATGTCGTGTTTGGTAGTAAAAAATCATGGCCTGCATATGTTTATCTGTACAGACTTAATGGTACTAATGGTTTTGTTATAAATGGCATTAAGTCAGGGGATTGGAGTGGTAATTCTGTAAGTGGAGCCGGGGATGTGAATGGAGATGGCATAGCCGATATCTTAATTGGTGCTATTGGCAGTAATAATAATACGGGACAAACATACGTAGTATTTGGAGAACATGAAATATCAGCGGAGCCTTGAAGTTGAAAGTAATTGTAATTACTCAGCTCTAAAAAAATATTGCACAATTCAAAAAATTAATAATTAATAGTTTTAATAATGCAGGTCAAAGTTATGTTCTATTCGGGAGACATGCATCATCACCAAACAATTAAACAATTAATTATCAATGTCACTTTTTATGAAAAAACTATCTAAACTTAAAATGAGGATTATTATTTTGATGGGTGCTTTTATGAGCATTCATGTTGGGGTGACGTACGCCGAGGATTTGTATGGCACTTTTCCTGCCGTATTTAATCTGATCAACCTCAATGGCACCAATGGCTTTGCTATTAATGACATTAATCCAAGTGATTCTAGTGGTTGGTCAGTAAATGAAGTCGGAGATGTGAATGGAGATGGGATAGCCGATATCGTAATTGGTGCTCCTAATGGTGGTAATATGAGTACCGGACGAAGTTACGTGGTATTTGGCAGTAAAAAGGCATGGGCTAAAGCAATTAATCTTGCTGATCTTAATGGTAGTAATGGTTTTGCTATTATTGGAATTAATCCGCAAGATGATTGTGGTAATTCCGTGAGTGGAGCCGGAGATATGAATGGAGATGGGATCGCTGATATCATAATTGGCGCTCCTCGTGTGAATAATAACACAGGACAAAGTTACGTAGTGTTTGGTAGTAAAGGATCATGGCCTGCGGCTATAAATCTTACTGATCTTAATGGCAATAATGGCTTTACTATTAATGGAATCAATCCAAATGATTATTGTGGTAATTCCGTGAGTGGAGCGGGGGATGTTAATGGAGATGGTATAGATGATGTTTTACTTGCAGCTTTTAGTGCTAATAATACCATAGGACAGAGCTACGTAGTATTTGGGAGTAAAGAAGCATGGTCTAAGGCAATAAATCTTATTAATCTTAATGGTAATAATGGTTTTGCTATAAATGGAATTCAACCAATGGATACGAGTGGTTATTCTGTAAGTGGAGTCGGAGATGTGAATGGAGATGGAATCGCCGATATCATAATTGGTGCCCCAAGTGCAAATAATCTGCGAGGACAAAGCTATATAGTGTTTGGTAGTAAACAGGCGTGGCCTGCAGCAAATTTTAATCTTATTGACCTTAATGGTAATAATGGTTTTGCCATTAACGGCATTAACCCAAATGATAATATTGGTTGGTCTGTAAGTGAAGGTGGGGATGTGAATGGAGATGGTATAGACGATATCATAATTGGTGCTAAACAGGCTGGTAGCGGTACGGGTCAAAGTTACGTAGTGTTTGGTAATAAAGAGCCATGGCCAGCAGCCATCAACCTTCAATACATCAATGGCAAAAATGGCTTTGCTATTAATGGTATTAATCCAGGAGATGAGAGTGGTAATTCAGTAAATGGGGCGGGAGATGTGAATGGAGATGGGATCGCAGATATCATAATTGGTGCTCCAACTGCTAATAATGGAAGAGGACAAAGTTACGTGGTGTTTGGTAGTAAAAAGTCATGGCCTGCGGATATTTATCTATATATACTCAATGGTACTGATGGTTTTACTATCAATGGCATTAATCCAAACGATTATAGTGGTTTTTCTGTAAATGGAGCTTGGGATATCAATGGAGATGGCATAGATGATATTTTAATTGGTGCTCCAACTGCTAATAATGGAAGAGGACAAAGTTATATAGTGTTTGGAGAAAAATGAATTGTCAAAGCAACCTTGAACTAAGCAGCAAGAAATTTGGAAGAAATATGCGTTTAAATGAAGTTTGTTTGTATTAAATTAGAATATTATTTATGAAAAAATTATCTAAACTTAAAATTATTATTTTATTAGGTGCTTATATTAGCATTCATGCTGGAGTGGCATATGCCGAAGATTTGTATGGCACTTTTCCTGCAGGATTTAATCTGATCAACCTTAATGGCACCAATGGCTTTGCTACTAATGGAATGCATCCACAGGATGGTGGTGGTGATACTGGTAGTAGCATAGGGGATGTGAATGGAGATGGAATAGATGATATTATTATTGGTGCTCCAAATGCTAATAATGGCGCAGGTCAAAGTTATGTAGTGTTTGGTAGTAAAAAGCCATGGTCTAAATCAATAAATCTTACTAATCTCGATGGTAGTAATGGTTTTGCTATCAATGGAGTTCATGCGTATGATACCAGTGGCATAGTCAGTGGAGCAGGAGATGTGAATGGAGATGGAATAGATGATATCGTAATTGGTGCTAATGGTGCGAATAATACCGGACAAAGTTATGTAGTGTTTGGTAGTAAAAAGGCATGGCCTGCAGCAATGAATCTTGCCGATCTTAATGGTAACAATGGTTTTGCTATGAATGGTATTAATTTAGGTGATGGGTGTGGCGGTTCAGTAAGTGGAGCAGGGGATGTGAATGGAGATGGAATTGATGATATCTTAATTGGTGCTCCTGGGGCAAATAATGTTGCCGGACAAAGTTACATAGTGTTTGGTAGTAAAGAGGCATGGCCTGAAGCAATCGATCTTGCCGATCTTAATGGTAGCAATGGTTTTTCTATTAATGGGATCAAGCCAGGCGATGCAAGTGGTTTTTCAGTAAGTGGAGCGGGGGATGTGAATGGAGACGGTATAGATGATATCTTAATTGGTGCTCCCCGTGTTAGGGCTCCTGGGGGACAAAAACAAAGCTATGTAGTGTTTGGAAGTAAACAAGCATGGCCTTCAGCAAGTTTTAATCTTATTGATCTTAATGGTAATAATGGTTTTGCCATTAATGACAATGATCCAAATTCCTTGATTGGTTTTTCTATAAGTAGAGCGGAGGATGTGAATGCAGATGGAATCGATGACATTATCATTGGTGCTCCTGGTAGTAATAATCAGACTGGTTACGTAATATTTGGTAGTAAAGCATCCTGGCCTTCAGCCATAAATCTTCAATACATAAATGGTAATAATGGTTTTGCCATAATTGGAATTAATCCACTGGATGGGTGTGGCGGTTCAGTAAGTGGAGTAAGTGATGTGAATGGAGATGGAATAGCGGATGTCTTAATTGGTGCTAATGGTGCGAATAATGCAAGAGGACAAAGCTATGTAGTATTTGGTAATAAAGGCCCATGGCCTGTAAATATTTCTCTATATTTACTAAATGGTACGAACGGTTTTGCTATTAATGGCATTAATCCGCAGGATTTTAGTAGTCAATCAGTAAGTGGAGCAGGAGATATAAATGGAGATGGAATTGATGATATCTTAATTGGTGCTCCAGGGGCGGGCCAAAGTTATGTAATTTTTGGCCAGCGCCCATTGCCGAATAAACCCTGAATAACAAAATATTAACCTTGTGGAACACGGGCCTAAATTGAAAATGAAATTTATTGTGTTTTAAGTGCTTTCATTAGCATTTTTGTTACCGTAGTATATGCTGAATGGTAAAAATGGATGGGTTCATTTTAATGAATTTGGTTTAAGTAGGTATGAGACGCATTTTAACTTTTGAAGCAAGGGTTTCATAAAAAGCTTGCATAATATGTTACAATATAATTGAAAGTAACTCTCCTCTTGTGTGGAACCCTAATGTTTAAATCATCAATATTTTTTTATGAAATTTTTTTATAAACCCAAAACGACAGTCATTATTCTTACGGCGGCCTTTGTTGGCATTTTTACCACGTTTATGTATGCCGAGGATGAGTATAAAACTTTCCCTGCAGTATTTAATCTGATCAACTTGAATGGCACTAATGGCTTTGCAATAAGTGGCTATAATCTAAGTGAAGGTATTGGTTATTCTGTAAGTGGAGCTGGCGATATAAATGGAGATGGAATAGCTGATATCTTAATTGCTTCTGGAAATAATAACCAAAGAGGACAAAGCTATGTAGTATTTGGTAGTAAAAAAGAATGGCCTGAAGAAATAAATCTTGCAGATCTTAATGGCAAAAATGGTTTTGCTATTGATGGGATCAAGCCAGGCGATCAAAGTGGGTTTTCAGTAAGTGCGGCAGGAGATGTGAATGGAGATAATATAGATGATATCTTAATTGGTGTTTTTGGGGCAAATAACTTCATAGGACAAAGTTACGTCGTGTTTGGTAGTAAAGGGGTATGGTCTAAAGTAATTAATCTAAAGAATCTTGATGGTAGTAATGGTTTTTCAATTAATGGCATTAATCCAAGTGATTCGAGTGGTAATTCTGTCAGTGGGACTGGGGATGTGAATGGAGACGGTATATCTGATATTTTAATTGGTGCTTCACAGGCTAATAATCAGACAGGGCAAAGTTATATCGTGTTTGGTAGTAAACAATTGCGGCCAGCAATCATTAATCTTGCTGATTTGAATGGTAACAATGGTTTTACTATTAATGGAATCAAGTCAGGCGATCAAAGTGGTTTTTCAGTAAGTGGAGCAGGAGATATCAATAAAGATGGAATAGCTGATATCCTAATTGGTGCTATCGGTAGGAATAATAACACAGGTCAAAGCTACGTCGTGTTTGGTCGTAAACAAGCATGGCCCTCAGCAAGTTTTAATCTTACGGATCTTAATGGAAAGAATGGCTTTGCCATAAATGGAATTCAACCAATGGATGCGAGTGGTTCCTCAATAAGTGAAGTGGGAGATGTGAATGGAGATGGAATAGATGATATCATAATTGGGGCTCCGCAGGCTGTTAGCGGTACGGGTCAAAGTTATCTAGTATTTGGTAATAAAGGGCCGTGGCCTGCAGCCATCAACCTTCAATCCATAAATGGCAAAAATGGTTTTGCTATTTATGGAATTAATCCACAAGATTACAGTGGTCATTCTGTCAGTGGAGCTGGCGATATCAATGGAGATGGAATAGATGATATCTTAATTGGTGCTTATGGTGTTAATCAGGGTGCAGGTCAAAGTTACGTAATATTTGGTAATAAAAAGCCATGGCCTGCAGATCTGTATTTGTATGTACTGAATGGTACCGATGGTTTTGCTATTAATAGCATTAATCTACAAGATTATAGTGGTTATTCTGTCTGTGGAGCTGGCGATATCAATGGAGATGGAATAGATGATATCTTAATTGGCGCTCCTGGTGTTAATCAGGGAGCAGGTCAAAGTTATATAATATTTGGAGAGCACGAGTTGTTAGCGCAACCTTGAACTAAGCAGTAAGAAATTTGTAGGTTCTGTCGCAAGGATTTTACATCTGCCTAAGCGCGTGTGTTAAATTTTGATTTTGCTGGCCCCATTCACACAAAAAGTTCCCTAAATTGTTCCACAGGTTTTTGGCCCAAAATGGACGATTTCAGCTGGCCTTTTTTGATCATTCTTACAACTTCGATTCCAGCCAGCGTAATCCCGGCGGATATAAATGCTTTAAAACCAAGCATCGGTCGCGTTAGCCGTTTAATAAAGCGGTGGTCTTGCTCTATTTGGTTATTCAAATACTTGATTCTTCGAACCTCTATAGGCTTTTTCTCCAACGCTTTTGCGTTCCTGGTTTATTTCCTCTAAAGCCGCTGTAATTAGCCCCGCTCTTATCGATATTAATCTTTAGAGGGACTCCATTATTCTCAATTGCTTTCTTGAAAAAACCTTTAGCGGCTTCAGTATCACGATTTTTGCATAATAGAAAATCGATAGTATTGCCCTCTTTATCAACGGCACGATACAAATAGAACCATTCTCCTTTCACCTTAATATAGGTTTCGTCCATCCGCCACGATCTAACTACAGGCTTCTTTCGAAGCTTAACTTGTCCCTCTATCAAAGGGATAAAAACTGCAACCCAGCGTTGCATGGTAGAGTGATCAACTTCAACGCCTCGTTCATTCATGAGTTCTTCAATATCTCGGTAGCTCAAGCTATAACGGCAATACCAATAAACGGCCTGCAGGATGATATGTTTGTCAAATTGATAGCCTTTGAATGGATTGGAAAATGCCATAGCCACATTTTATGACAGCAAATTTCATAGTTGAAAATCACAAAATCTCACAAGTTCTCACAGATGCGACAGAACCATATTTCTTGAGTCCTTAAATCTTCACCTATTGAATTAGAAATCGATCTAGCAGCGATTGGCTGCTTTTCTTCAGAATTTTGATGATGGATAATTCTTGGCGTTCCTGATCCAATTTGTACGTCATGCTGTTGATGCTGTCCTTGCTCCTGCGGTTGGGCTATTAGGGGTAAAGTCGATTTTTTTAATTCTTTCATAATTTTTTCTACTATAGTTTGTTAAAACCCTATTTGTCTATAACAAATCTTAAGGTCAAGAATAAATGTATAAAATTTAGCACTACCAGGTTCTGTCCCTAAAAGCCAACCAGAGTATAATTGAAACAACACAAAAAGCACCAGCAAACATCGCAGTTGTTTTATCATATCGAGTTGCAATTCTTCTAAACTGTTTAATCTTACAAAGAATCTTTCGATTACATTGTTATTTAAAAATGCGAAGGCGTTTGATTTTACTGATCTTGAAATTTCAAATGAGACTATTAAAAATATCGATGATTTATTAGGACGAATAGCTCAATTCTTATTGCCTTTGACATATTTAAATTATCTTTTAAAAACTGATAGATGGTAAGAGAGTGAAATAAAATTTACATTTAATTGGCATACTTTATGCACCATAACACGTGATACTCACGTTTCTTGATTTCTTGTTAAAAGCAATGCTTCCTCTAATTGTTGCAATACTTTTTCAAGCCATTCTTTCGGGGTATATTGTTTTTCATGGTCAAAATAATATTCACAATCAAAAACATCATTCCCATTCTTCCGAGGTGTACTCTTGGTTTAAAAGAATTTTGAGTTCAATGATAACGTCTTCAACTTCTTTCATTCCTTTATCGACAATAAAATCTCGAATCACTGCTTTGGGACTATCATAGTCACAATCCCAATCTAGTGTAAAATAGCCACCTAAAAGACAATCTAAATTAGAATATTTAGTTTCCATTTTCATTTTATTCAAATGCATAACAAGCAAGGTTATTCTCAAGGATATTATTGATTAGCAGAACTATTAGGTTCAATAAACTTCTGCTTTCGAAATTGTATTTTTTGTTTTTGATCGCCAAAAGTTGGTTTAGAGTTGTCCGTTAGAATTAGGGCTATTTTGGGTAAAAGATGTTTCTCCCCAAAGAAGAAGTTTGCTATGTAAAAACCCAGTATGAAGAATTATCACAAAAAGATACACTACTGTTTTTTTAAAAATTGTCAATCGAGAATCATAGCATACAGGGCAGAATTTACGCGGCCTTCATTGCAGCAAACATTGGCTATTGTTCGTCCTCATTGTAGATTCTATGATTCGATTTCAAAAATAAAACTTAGACGTGCAAATTTTTCTAGACAAAAAAGAGAATTTGTACGATTCTGTCTTACAGTGTGTTGGTTTTGAAAGATATACAGAAATGTCAAAATGGCTTATAAAATACTGGGATATCTTTCTTGGAACCATTTACTTAAAAAGCAAACATAGATCATGAAGTCATTACTTACAGTAATTTTAACATTTCTTTTAATGAGCCTGTCTTCTTGGGGTATTGAAAGCGATGAGGCAATTCAAGCGTTTGATGACTTATATAAAAATATAGAACAAGAAATTATTTTTATTGATGATAAGAGAGAAAAAGTCCATCAATTAGCCGAAGAAAACTTAAATGCAAAGGCGGTATTATTGACTGAAATAGCCGAGTATTATAAGAGGGCAGGGGAGTATTGTAGTAATACAATAAATAAAGTTAGCCCGGCTAATACAGAAGAAGGTATAGCTATTATGCAAAGAGATATACGTTTTTTTCAGAGTAAAGAAGCTGAGTTTAGACAACATGCTAATCATATCATTGCTGCTATCGAATACAAGGATACCATGGATTTTTGGTACACATATCTATACTGCATGCAATTTTAACGATGTTATTGGAGCTCATTTTCGATTTTAAATCAACAAAATTCAAATTGTAAATAATGTGATCGAATCCCAAGTAAGAATACGTAATACTTCGACTTCTTTGACCTCAGAAAACGATGATATTTCATCGATGATTCATGAAGCATCTACTGCGCTTTCTATGAATCGTCGCACCGATGGATTTTATAAAGTTCAGCAAGCAGAAATAAATACAACTATACCTTTGGTCCGTGATCGATTCGTTTCTACTGAATCTCAAGGATTAAGTACTAACAAAAGTAGCAGTTCTAGGGTGGCAAATGCATTTAACAATCTTGGAGATGCGTATATTGAATTAGGAGGAGAAAAGAATATTCGAAAGGCATTAAAGTATTACGAGAAATCTTTAAAGATGCACCAAGAGCTATTTCCTAGCAATCACCTTGATGTAGCGATGTTACTTAGTAATGTTGGGATGGCGTATGAAGTACTTAGGAGGGGAAGAGAATATACTGAAAGGATTAAAATATAAAGAAGAAGCGCTAAAGATGTATCAAGTGTTATTTTCAGGCAATCACCCCGATGTGGCAACTTCACTGAATAATATAGGGGTAGCTTATCAAAAATTAGGGGATAGCTATAAAGCACTTGAATATTACAAACAAGCTTATGGCATTTTGTTTGTCACTCAAGATTACCAATTAATCCAAGAAGTAAAATCTAGGATTCAATCATTAGAACCCAATTTCTTTGACGAACAAGATTTGGGAAAACAACTAGAACAAATCGACTGTGGAGATGGAAATAAAGTAGAATGGGAATGTCGGTGGATGATTAGTTCGAGAGGGAAGGTAGATGATGATTTATTAATATTAAAGAAAAAAATTCAAGAGAGGGTTTTAAATAATGTAGTCGAATCAGTAGATCATTATGGATGGAGTCGTGTTGGATTGTTTAGGTATGAGTGGGGAGTCAAGAGATATATAGAAAAGAGCTATCTTAGGAGTGAATTGGAAGGAACAGAAAATAAAGAGAATAATATAGAACTTGTCCAAATGCTGTGTTTTGAAGCGATAAATTTAGGAATAATGAAATCTGCAAAGAAACCGTATAAAGTCATAAAAAATTTTACTCGAGCCAATGCAGAATTAGTTAAAAAAATAGCGCAAGAACATCCTGAATTTTTTGTAGATGGATCGATAGTGGAAGCGTGTGTCAGAGCAATGCGAGAGGATAAACCATTTGCTGAACATCTCTTGAAACATGTGAAATATATGGGAATGGCAGCGAGAATAGAAAAAGGATAAAAACTCAAAAATCGAGAAATTATAAACCATCTAAATAGCCTAGAATAATGTTAAAGAAACTGATCACCAGAAATTACCATTTTGTCAAAAAAGACAATAGTCCTATGTTAATAAGGGCTTTTACTAGCGGTAGAAATGTAGCAAAAGATAATAATTATTTGGAAGTAAATAGAAGAAGGATTAAATTTTTTCAGGAACCTGACTATCACAATAAAAACTGCAGTGAAATCGTGAGTGTAAATAAAAATAATGATCACTATAAAAGTATGAAGGAATGGAGTGTTGTCAGTTTCTTTTTGTTAATAGTAGGGGTTATGGGGTATGTATTAGTCAATAGTAAGGCGAGTGCAGATCAAGAAGAGGCGGAAGACAAAATAGGGGATAATAGTTTGCAATCCCAAGAAGGGCTAAATGCAATCACAACACAATTGTCAGAAATGCTGCCTAGCCCAATTGAAAACTATGTAGATTTGCAAAATAAAAGAGAGCTTTTGGATGAAAGGTTAAAAGGAAAAGACATAGTGCTTATAAGTGGAGCAGGAGGGATGGGAAAAAGTACGTTAGCAGTGCAATATGGAAATGAGTGTAAGCAAAGAGGAGATGGGGAAGTCATATGGATAAAAGGTACGCAAATAGAAGAAGAGTTTTTTCGTCTTGCTGGGGCTTTGGGGGTAAAAACAAATGGGTTAAGCAGTGAAATGATTAGAAATTTGGTATATGGAAACTTGGAAGCGCGGTTTGAAAAAAAACGAATATTATTTATCTTTGATAATGTAGAGACAAAAGAAAGAATAGAAAAGTATTTAATAAATTTACCCCGTACAGGGAAAGTAATCATCACTGCCAGAAATGAAGATTTACTAGAAGGAATACAACCAATCCGTATAAAAGGATTTAAAAAAGAAGAAGGTAGTTTTTATTTAAGGGAAGCGATTAAAACAAGTAAAGAAGAAGCGGAAACAATAATCACTGTGGTAGGTGAATCACCATTTAGGTTATCAGTAATAGTAGCTTATTTGAAAACGCATCATTTAATAAGCGTGAGTGAGTTTCTTGAAATTTATCTTCGAACTAAAAAAGGGCACAGTCAAAATGCCGAAATATATCCTGAAGTAGAAATGCTATTCAGGAATCTAAAAAAGGACTCTCCTAAAGCATGGGAATTATTGAAATATCTAGCCTACATGGATGCGGAAGGAGTATCAATTGGATTGATTGCAGATATAACGAATCAAACAATCAAAGAACTAGAAGAATCGGTAAGCAAAATCAGGGAATTATCGTTAGTAAAAGCAAATGAAAGAAAAGTGAAAGTTACACATAGAATAATACAAGAAGAAACAAAGAAAGCGTTGATTGAAGAAGACAGTAAACAAGTTTTAAAGATATTAAAAAAATTAATTATTGAAATAGAGAAGATATTCCCAAAAGTTACTTATGACCCAGAAAACTG
>JABDAI010000037.1 GCA_013289195.1 Verrucomicrobiota bacterium | reverse complement strand
GGTTTAAAAGTATTTTGTGTGTTTTGAAGTTGGAGTATATGTTTTTGGTTTAAAGGGATCTTTTGTGCACTGAATTTTTGTTCAATATTTTCTGGACATATCGTATTAAAATTTGATATTTGATTGTTGGTACGGCAACTACTGCGCATACTAAATTTTGACACCAAATGTCCAGGAAATATTGAACAAAAATTCACCTATTGTAAAAACGATCATCAGGAAGCTGACATCCCAAGAACTTAACGTTCTCCTTAAAAAAAGGGCCATCTCTATTTAAAGCAAAGGGGACATTACTACCCACATTCCGCACCTCTTGAAAGAGGTTTTTTATTTAATTTTTGGCCTGGCCTCTCAAAAACTTACCTTATTTAAATCAAAATTCTTCATTTTGTGACAATTTGTTGCTGATGTTGAAGATAAAAAGGCGTGCTTTCGCTAATCTTACAGCTACTGTACTAGTTTAAATCTAAAAATTGCATATTTTAAAACCTCCATAAATAACATGTTTACCAAAGTAGATCAATCAATTCAAAAATAAAACGACTTTTGTTTTTTATCTGAATTAATTAAATATAAATTCTTGCTAAAATGCTGCGGAATATCAGTTACTATACAATCTTACACAAAACAAATGATTTTAACTGGCCCTTTTTGAGGTTCTGTCGCAAGGATTATGAAAAAAGTCGTAAGTCGTCGATAAACGGCTAATTTTTTGAACTATTTGTCAAACTGATAGCCTTTGAATGGATTTAAGAATGTCATAGCCACATTTTATACCAGCAAATTTCACAATTGAAAATTACAAAATCTCCCCATTTTTTCACAGATGCGACAGAACCGGAGTCACTGCCATCTTTTCTTTCCACCTTAAAAAAACATAAAAATTTGTCTAAACATTGGGGTTCACTATAAAAAATTAGTATTTATTTTCATTTTGTAATTTGATTAAGGATTTTTTACTCGACATTTAAGGATTTTGGGATTTTCCTCAGCTAGGATGTTTTAAAAAACCACAAAATATAGAAATTACAGTCGTTATGAAAATTATTAAGTTCTTAAAAATAGCCTCGCTATCTACAATAGCGAGTTTATCGATGTCTGTCGTAACGGCTTATGAACCGAGTCTTAGTGATTTTGATTTCATGCAAGTTGCTGAAGCATTTGCATTAGACGATCAGGAGCAACTCATGCTCTTAGAAGCGATAAATCAATGGGATGATTTTACGGGAAATTTTGATTGTAATGCATGTAATTACGAACCTAAGTTTTACCAGGTAGATAAAATAGCTAAACGTGCAGAGTGTTGGACAATAGCAGGTACTTTTGGTGCTGCTATGGATGTAGTTTTGGGCATGTGCGATAATTATGGTGGCCGAATGGACGCGAGTGAGCAAATAGACGCGGCTAAACAATTGCTCATTAATGCGAAGGTATGGAATCAACATGATTTTGACGGCGTTAGGATTAGATTGTGTCCAATCAGACCCGTCACCATTCTTGGACTCACATTCAATGGTGCCGATGGCATGGTACCGAAGGGCAAACATATTCTGATTGATGTACATCAAAAAAATGCAGATGTATCAGATCTTGCAAGCTTAATTGCACATGAAATGAAGCATGTACAACAATATGAAGATTGGGGTAATGGGAAGTTCAGATGTAAGTATGCCGATGAATTACTGGCTGGCTATGGGTTTGGCAGACACAATGAAGTAGAAAAAGAAGCTTATGAATTTCAGGATAAGGCTGATAAGATAATTAAAGCGCATAAGATGGGGGTGAGCGACAAAGGATATGAAAACTCCTTAAGACAATTTGTGGATATAAATGGAGATGGTAAGATAGATTATTGCCGTGAGGTTGGAAATCATCCAAATACTTTTATAGCATGTGCTACAATTAATAGTAATGGAATACTTGAGGAATATGGATACGAAATAAGAGACAAAGGATATGAAAACTCTATAAGGCAATTTAAAGATGTAAACGGGGATGGTAAAGTAGACTATTGCCGTGAGGTTGGAAATCATCCAAATACTTTTATAGCATGTGCTACAATTAATAGTAATGGAATACTTGAGGAATATGGGTTAAGATTATCAGACGGAGAATGTCAAATGCATGGATGGTAGCTTTACTTACCATTTAGATTTAAATGGTTCCATTGAAAAAAGCCATGATCTGTTCAGAGCAGCAACTACTGCTGCGCGGGTCGTCCAATTTTACAAGGACTGAAGATTACGAGGCATTTTTGGAGGCGATTAAAAACAGTGCAACTCCTACATATTTGCCAGATTAAGGCTTTTACTTTTCTTTAAATGCTCTGTGCGAGCTATCCGTAATTGGGCTGAGTCAGTAGATCTCTGACCAATATGGGGTATAGGGAGCAGTGGAACCACAAAAGGTGTGCCGCAGACACACAAGAAGGAGGAACATATGAACTGAAAACTTGTACATAAGCTCTATAAAAGATGAAGGTAGGCCCTTTGAAGTCGACTTCAAAGAGTAGGCTTCAAACCACTTCAAGTGGCTACTATTAAGAGTAGTGGTCATAAGCATTGAAGAAAAGCGCGAAAGAACATATCGTACAAGAACGGCAGGAACGTGCAGAAAGAGCATTTGTTGAACGTAATTCAGCTTAATTCTTTACCTTGGCCCAAGTCCGAAAAGGACTTGTTAGAATCAGGCAACATAACAAGCTATTAACATCAAATCGTAAAGTACTTGGAACTCCATCCAGTATTCTAAGTGTATTTTACGATTTTTTAGTTTAAAGTAACAGTAACCATGTTTATAATGAATAAAATACATCAAATCGAAAGATTCTCGAGGAATAAAAAGACATACGTAACTAATCAAGGCGATTTACTGAAACATATAAAAAATACATTTGCTATTGATTCATTCGATATTGAAATTAAAGAAACCCAGGGCGGAGAGATGGAGTCTATAAATAGACATTGGGTTTTTGTAAAAGATATTCAGTACACAACAATACCTTCGTTTACATTTTGTGCTAAAGAGACTGGATCTAACTCATGCATAACTACGCATTTATTAAACTATGAGCATCCAAGAGATGAATATTTTGTGGATCAGTGGTATCTCTTTTCTACTAATGTTTTACCCGTGTGGAAAGACTATACCGGGATGGGTGTTAAAATTGCTGTGTATGATGACGATTGTATTTTAAAGCATGCTGATTTAGGAACTGTAAATAGTAGTAAAAGTTTATGTGAACCACAAAGTAGCAGGCAACATGCACTAGCAGTAGCAGGAATAATATCAGCTATACCAAATACTATTGGAACGATCGGGATAGCGCATAATGCAAAAGTAGAGAGCATTCAATTCTCACTCACCAATACGAGCTCATATGGTTTTAGTTGGGCAAGTGAATACGATGTTATTAGCAATAGTTGGGCGCAAATGAAAATCATATTTGATTATACAAAGCTTCCCAAATTTTTTCATAAAATGTTAATGGATATTAAAGAGGCCGCTACTATAGGTAGAAATGGGTTTGGAACTATTTTCGTTTTTGCAGCTGGAAACGAATATGCTCAGGATATAGACCCTAACTTCGATATAAGAAAACATAACCCTTACTCAATTGTGGTTGGAGGATACAATATGCCCAATTATGAGGAAAAATTTGCAAGTAACTCCGCTTTAATATTAGTTTCGGCTCCTTGTACTCATTTTCCTATCTTACAAGCTGTAAATATTAGAACTGAGCAGGACAGAGTTTTATATGATTCAGGAGTGATGTTAGCGCATGGAGTTTCATTTGCTGCCCCAGTGGTGACTTCTATCGTAGCATTGATGTTTGAAGCGAATAATAAGCTAAGTTGGAGAGAGGTAAAGGAAGTATTAGCGATTAGTGCATTATATCCAAAGGAAAAGCTAAAAGATGCAAATATTAATCATGCAGTACATATCAATGGTAAAGGAGCACTTTATAGCCGTGAACTTGGGTTTGGCGTAGTCAATGCATTAGGTGCTGTAAGGCTTGCTGAAGTCCTAGAACCTTTTTCAAATTATCAAAAATGTCAAAATCATTCTTCCTCCATTGCTTTTGAAGAATTTGATCGTAAGGGTATTTATAAATTAGATTATGCAATTTCTTCACAAATACAATTGGAGTATGTACGTATTTATGTGGAAATGGAGCTACCTTATCCTGTAAGTGAATATAGTATAACGTTATTAAGTCCTACAGGAACAAGTTCGCTATTAATGTATCGCCCAGAAGTTAACCCAGTAACTGGAGAATTAGTAAAAACAGCAAATGATGTTGGATTAAAATTAAAATGGATATTTGGTAGTGAAAATTTTAGAGGCGAATGGAGCCAGGGAAAATGGGAAGTTCATGTATTTAATCACATACAAAAAGCACCTGTACCAAAACTGATATCTTCGATAATAGAATTAACCGGAGCAGAGAATAGAACAAAAGAAATTTATTTTACGCCTAACCTTGAGCATATTAATAATAATACTTATGAGGTCACGATAGAACCTTCCACTCACACGATTAATACTGTTACCATTACAGAAAATGTCATTATAGATCTTTCAGGGGAAAATGCATGCTTTATGTTAAATAAGCATATAAATATTTCAAATATCGAATTAATTAATAATATTAAAGCCGGGAATGGAGATGACATATTGATTGGCAATGAGAATGATAATAATTTTTGGCCTGGTAGGGGTAATGATATCATTAAAACTGGCAGTGGCAATGATGTAATAATATATGCTAATTTAAATTATGAAAATATTGGACATGATGTTATTTTGGATTTTGATGTTAATTTTGATAAAATTCAAATCAGGGGACATCACTATGAATACCTCTCCACTTTATTTACTGAAAACGAATACAGTAATGCAGTAATCAAGGGAGATAGTTGGAGTATAGAATTATACAATGTTTCAATCACTGAATTAAGCGCAAGCAATTTTATATCCTATATGGACTGATTGAGATCCGATGCCGCTATGGGAAACGAAACGTTATACCCATCCATCCCCATTTGACAACCTTAATCCCCAGATTTCAACGCGTTATCGATTGTCGGTAGCCTAGATTGGATAAGTGCTGGCAGGAGCAGGGGGTATTGGGAACAATTTTAAAATATTATTGTAATTGGACTACGAACACTTTCCCTACCAATTGAATTAACAGAAGTGATTGAAAAGCCAGTGGCATCAGCGGCTGATTGTAGCCTTGTTTGAAAATAAAATCTTTGTGTTGCTAGAATTTCTTTAACCATCGCATTGCCGTTGTAAATGCGATAACTTGTAATATTCGGACAATCAATTGCATCCCATACTGATATAAGCTCATGAAGGACTCCATTTAAAAATCTGTTTGATCGAATTGCGCCTTTAAAATTAGGAACTCGTTTCTGTGCATCAACTTCAGCTTTTGCGAAAGCTGCCTGAATAATTGCTTCTTTTTCCTCGTTTTCTTTTATGTTTTGAAGGAAAGTGGCATGCTCTGGAGTATGAGAAATCCACTTGAATTCTTCAATTTCAATAAAATAAGTCATTGCTCTGGCTGTATCTACGTCATTTTCAAACAGCACGTCTTTGCGTAATTTTTTGCTAAATTCAATGGAAATTTCATAGATGGAGGTATTGATTTTGATAGTATCTTTGACTGTTTCATCATGATTTGGCATAGGATAAAATTTTTCATTCTCACCAATAGAAATTTTAATTTCCCCGTTAGCAGGTAAATTGACATGTCCTACAAATTGATGTCCAGACTTTGATAAAAAAGTTTTGGCAGGTATAAATTCACCATGGAAGTTTTCAATACCTGATAATGTTAATTTGACTGGATTACCTTCAATATTATAGGCATTGCCTTCAGTGTCAGAGAGAAGATATTCCATTTTTTCTGGTGCAAACTTTTCCGAAGTTCTCAGAAAGATTGGGCCATGTATTCGCAAGATATGATTTATTTCGGAATCAGCATGATTGGCAATTGCTAAAGATAAGGGCAATAGGCTAAAGAGATATGTAAGAATTGATGATTTCATTTTATTTTTGATCTTCATAGTGAAATCATCAAAAAGTGGTGAATGATGTCAATTATAATGTGATACTAATCTTGAGATTGTTATTGATAAAAAATGCATTTACTTTTTTTAGATTTTTTATAAAAATCTAATATCCTTTTAATCCTACCGGCATAAAATCTACGTTCACTTTTATTTCAATTACTTTATGAAAATATCCTTTGATTGTAAAAAAATCTCACTTATCTGGGTTACAGTTATTTTTAATGTTTTGAATTGGGCACATGCTAACGAATCCATCGTTGTGGATGAAGAGTTTTATAAAGGAGGACATCCTCCTATTATAAGAGAAAGAGAACCGGGCTCTTTAGAGCTGTATATCTCACCTACGAATATTAATGGGATTTCGTATAATCGATTTAAAAAGATAGATACGCAAGGATTAAAAAAATTGTTTGTAATTAATAGCACTGAGAGTGAAAAGATTTTTGGGGTTTCTGGGTGGTTTGATGAGAATAATAACCTTGAACATTCATTATCAAAGCCCCAAGAGGCCTCAAAAATTGTAATTGAAGTTACAGATAAGGATCCCTTGGGTTATATGACGCTCGAGTCTTTAATCACAATTATTGGCAAAGAAGCGCAAATTTCTATATATGTTGATCCAGGATCTGTTGATGATCGCCTTAAAATTTCGAAATTGTCTATTATTGGCGATGCTATCAGTATTGATGAAGATTTCTATATAGAAAAAAATGCCCATCCTCCAGTTTTAATTGAAAAAGCGCCAGGTTACTTCGAACTACACATTGTACCAGCCAATAACTTTGGAGAATCGCTAAACAAATTTAAAAAATTTGATACAAGTCGCATCAACGGGCTTTTTTTGATTAATAGTCTGGAGCCAAAATCGAGCAAAAATTTCCAATTTGAATTTAACTTGAATAAGAATCTTGAATATTCTCTTGTAGAGGGTTTGGCGGCCAATACAATTCGTATTGAAATTCGCAATGATAATCCTTCAGTTGGAACATTTCTTCATGGACTTATGCAAGTTGTAGGAAAAGAAAGTATTGTTGAACTAATTAGTGATCAAGGTGTTAGTATCGATAATGCATTTTTTTCAGGAATAAAAAGTTTGCGTATAGGATCACTTGACCCAATTGATTATAACGCATGTTCTTTATTTCCTTGTGCAAGAAATATTCGCGTTGGAACTTCAGGGATGCATGCCAATAGTTCCGTTACTTTTAATTCTAAACACATTACCATAGATGGACCGATATATATCCCGGAAAGAAGGTTATTCTTCGATTCTCAAGGAACATGTATATTTAGCACGAATGGCCGCATTGAACAACTCGGTGGGTTAAATGCATTGTGTAGAGAATCTTTTGTTAACCACGGAAACATAAAAATTCAAGGTTTAGCAAACATTGAAACAGCGAAATTTATAAACGAGGCTTTATGGTATTGGGAAAATTGGACGCAAGAGATGAAAGATGCGTTGCCTGATGAAATAAAACGATCATTCATGATTATTGATGAACATCAGCATATACCTTTTGACGATATTGAAGGAAGAAAATATGAAAAGATGTATGATGGCAGTGGTATAATATCTGCCTACAATTATATCATTAATGTTACTCAAGGAGGGTTTCAAAATCGTAACGGTGCTCAAATGCATGCAACGGCCCCTAATCATGAATATTCACAGATTGTTTCTATAGATGAAATTTTAAACATTCATAAACAAGCCATTAATCAGGCTGGGTATTTGAAAAAAGGGTCTAAATTTGTACCCAGTATCATCAATTTCAGAGGTGAAACGACACTTTATTCGCATGCTGGCCGAATTAAGAATGATGGATCGACAATAAATATTCACGGAAATTGTAACGTGCGAGCTGGTACGGATATCATAAACACAGATGCCAAAGCATCATACGTAGATACCCTTTATTGCAAAATACACAATAAAAACTTAAAAACAGTTCCGCTCAGTATTGCTAAGTTTACGAAAACTCCGGGATGTACTATGCCCGGAAAAGGAAACCAGTGTATTTATGTTGGTAAGTTAGAAGGCCTAAAGGAAAATTTGGCAACCACAAGTAGTACTGGCATTTTCTTAGTGCAAGATGGTAAATCTTCTAGAGAGGCTCTTCGTAACATCCATAACATTGGGTCTATATTTTATGCTGAAAAAGGTTCTTCAGATAAAGTTGGTGGAAAATATATTCTTGAGAGCAGAACAATTGATCCAGTTAGTAGACAAGAAACAGAGGCACGACTTGCTAGGCATATTTCAGGAGGTGATGGTGCTGTGGTAAAGCTTACAGATGCGGCTCTTAATCCTAGCACGAACAATCGACCATTTGAATCTATTGGAATTGATTACACGAAAGGGAAATCTAACCTCACAACTGAGCTAGGGTTCGAGAATAAAGGTGGTATTCATGCTTCTGAAAAAGGTACTAATATCATAAGTAATGGACCAGTCAAATTAGAAGGCGTTTCACAAATTTATATTGCTCAAGAGAGCCATGGTAAAAATCATCATATGGTTATACATGATGTAGTTCCACAACCCGCAATTATAATAAGTAAAGGGCCTATTAATGTTGAGGCACCTAATGCAAATTTTCACTTACATGGAGGCATAGTGAAATCTTCTAAAGGTATTGAAATATGTGCAAAGAATATTCTGATAGAACCCTTTATAACAAAGATAGAGGATTCCTACTGGAGCAGAGAAAATAATTTCTTAGGTTCAAAGACTACAAGTGTAAAAACTGGTGCTTCAAAGGTGATCAATAGTGGGATAGATGCTGGAGAAAAAGTTACACTAAATGCGGATACTCTTTCACTTTCAGGTGGTATTATTAGGGGAGTTCAAGGAGTAGAAATTGATGTAGATATACTTAGGCTTAAAGCTCAACTAATTGATCATTATCGTATCACAGATACGAAAAGCAAAGGGTTTTTTTTCCCGGGACTTGGCAATATCATCCTTGATTTAGCCAAAGGGGATTTTAGTTCCAAATCGATTTCAAACAATATTGGAATAGTTGCCACAATAGATAGACTTCTTAATGCAGAGTCAATAAGTGATATGGCCCCATCGATTTTGGCTGCTGCAGAAGCTTATACAATGGCTGATGGTTTCTCTAGAACATATGATGCAACCGGGTCGGAAATGGCGGCAATGACAAGTACTGTACTCGATCAGCTTCAATTCACAACTGTGGGAGGTATACCAGTCCCTAGTTCAGTTGGCCATGGGGAAACAAAGACTCATAGAGAATCGAAATGGCAAGAGGCAGTTCTTCCAATAATTGGTGGAGGGAATGTTACAATCAAGGCACGCGAAGCACATGTAGATGGCGCTCAATTCAACGCTGAAAAAGACTTTAACTTAACGGTTACAGAAAACCTTTACCTGCATGGTCAACCAGTAACTGCATCCGAAAGCTTTAGACAAGATGGAAAGTCTGTAACCTTTTCTTTCAGCAATAGTGGAGTAAGTGTTTCCGGAAATATGCAGAACGCAAAGGCAAATAGCCACATGATTCAGCAAATTTTGCCAGAAATTATAGCTGGGAATTCGGTAAATATTGATATCTCAGGAAACGCTGAGGTTGAGGGATTCATTAATGCTCCAAAAATTAGAGTTAAGGTCAAAGGTGAACTATTAGTAAAAACGGTTCAAGATACAGGGGAGGGGACTTCCTCACAAAAATCTATAAATGGAGGAGTATCTGTTTCATCTGCAGGAGTAATGCCAACTGGAGGATTTCGTTTTGGAGATGGCGATTGGTTTAGAAATTGGGGCAATCAACAGGCTGGCATTGTCGGAACCGATGTGGAAATTGACGTTAAAACGCTAATTTTGGAAGGGGCCCGTATTATAGGAAAATTGGGCCATGTTAATGCAGAGACCTTGGAATACCAAAATCTTGTAAATACTTATGAGAGTGACTTTTCAGAGTTTGGAGTAGATACGAACTTCTTGAATTTCCTCATGGATCCAGCGAATGCACCAAGAGTGCTTTCAGCCGCAAACGCAATCAAGGGTATGGCAGTTTTGGGAAACTCAGATGAATCTGCAAGTCAAACTTTGGTTGCAACAATTAGCCAAAATCTGAATGTTAATACAAACAGTAATATTGACAACTTAAACCGCGATGACTCAAAAGCTCAAGGACCAGTGCATAAGTCCTCACATAAGTTCAGTCTAGCTCTACCAGTCATGGACTTGAATGAACTCGGCCAAGGCCTAGAACGTATCGGCATGACCGCAAAGGACATTTACCAAAAGATGCAAGGTACTTTCGAAAATGCCAAGCAACAGGCAACTGCTCCGGAGGAGAAGGCTAATATCAAAGAGATTCAGACTCAGTACAATGACATTGTTGAAAAGATTGAAAAGTCAAATTTCCCTGAGGAAAAGAAATTGGAAATCGCAATGCGCATATCATGGTTGTTTAGCGAAACTGAACCTGATTCGGGGCAGTATATCATTCAAGAAAAACCCGTCTCAGAACTTTCAGAGAAAGGGAAGTTCACTCCAATTCGTCTTGGCAACGATGACCAATGGGACTTCACATATAGTCCGAATGGCGGAGCGATACTTGCTGTAGAAATCTCAGTGAGCTATGGCGAAGACACCTACAAATACATGGCTCAGTACTTTGATACTGCCACAATAAACGATGTAAGGCAAATTCAGTCCAAATGGAATAGGATCATGAAGGACTTTGGCCCAGGAGCCATAGATTTTTGCGAAGGCTTTGTAATGGCCCCCGTAGAGACTTTGCTTGCGGTCAAAAACGGCTTCGTACTGATCGGCGGGCTCTACATTGATATTGCGGATGGTACGTTTGCGAAGGATTCGGAGGCTTTCAGATCGCTCGAATGGGAGAATCAGCTGAAAATTATTGACCATGTAGCAGCAGAAATGCTTCAAGGAATGTACGAAGGAGTAAGGGAATCACTTGCAAGTCCTAAGGGATGGGGAGGTTTTGTTGGAGATATGGCAATGGGAGCGGGAGCTTTACGTTCAGGAAAAGTCGGCACATCAGCTAATGTGGCAGGCAGGTTGAATAAGAAATTACGGCCGAAGGAAGTTGGAGTACTTGATAAATCGGATGTTAAGCCTCATGCTGATGGTGGAAATTTAGGAAAGAAAGCCGATTCAAATTTAGGTAATTCGGCACCAAAAATCGACATTCAAATAGTAAAAGCAGGAACGGAAATAGGAAATGGTTTTAAACATCATATTGACATTGACGCGAACTTGCTAAAAAAAGAAGCTAATTTTCAAGATATACAAGTACAAGCAAAATTCGAAAAGCATTCCGGGCACTTTGGCATACAAGGTAATTACAATAAGCAAAATCGTGAATTATTTAAACAAAAGATGATAGAACATATTAATGACTCTGATACTATAGCTATTGCCGGTCAATATACTAGGGGGAAAATACAGGATGTGGTTCATTATTATAATCCAAAAACAGAGTTAAATATAATGAAAGATAAAAATGGAGATTTTATTAGCGGTTGGAAATTAAGCAAGAGCCAACAAAAATTTTTAGAAGAAACCGGAAAAATAGGAGGTGATCGATGAGCAGTCAAATATATAAAAATCGAATGTTATACTATAAGATGATGAAAGATTTTCTCGACAAAAAAATTACCATTTTGGCGTTTAAAAAGCAAAATTTTGAAAATGCGAAAAATGAAAGCGAGTACCCAGACCCTTATTTTGATATTTTAAAAATTAAACTTAGTAATAATAATATTTTTGAAGGGGAAAATATTGATTTATTATCTGATATTGAAGAAAAGATTAATGCTTTAGAGTTTTCAAGAAAATATTCTGAACAAAGAAATAAGGATTTAAATGAAGATAAAAAAAGAGGATATACTTATGAAGTTTATAAAAATGAAATAAAAAATTTAAAAGATGATGAAAAAATATTTGAAAGAAATTATTCCCATCTTCTACATGCAAAAGGTTCTGCCGTGTTAGGAGAATATGAGCAAGGATTAAAAGCGTTAAACATAAAAGGAGAGATATTTTTTATGGATATTTTTAATTTTATAGATATTGATGTTTTAGAATATGTGCCAAGTGATGCAGAGGGATTTAATCCAGAATTTGATACTGATGAAAAAACGTTGCGAAGAAGAATCCAATTAGCATTTGATATACTTGAAAGAAATAAAGATAGATGGATGATTGAAGAACAAAATTCCGAAGATGAAAAATCAAAAGAAAAAAATGGACAAAAAATATAACATTCATTGCATGTAGCCAGTGCATTGGGTGCATTTTGTAGGGTTCTGTCGCAAAGATTTTATGTTTGCCTAGGCGCCTGTGTTAGTTTTGATTCTGATGTGCCAATTTCATGCAAAAAGTTCTCTGAATTGTTGAATTGGCGTTTGGCACAAAATGGATGATTTCAGCTGGCCCTTTTTGATCATTCTCACAATTTCAATCCCAACCAGCGTAATCCCGGCGGATATAAATGATTTGAAACCTAGCGTCAGTCGCTTGATAAAGCG
>JABDAI010000036.1 GCA_013289195.1 Verrucomicrobiota bacterium | reverse complement strand
GAAATTTTAAAAAATATGGGTGATTCTATGAGCGACTGAATTAATCGTTTTGAAGAATTGCAAAAGTCATTATGCATTGTGAGTGCATTTATCATTGCATGATATCAAATTAAATCAAAAAACTTGATTAAAGTCGTGCGGAATATGCGTTATATAAGAAGAGTAAAGGCAATTCCCCACATCATTAAGCCAGTAAAACCGTCGATAAATTTCCATGAACTGTCTTTTTGAAAAAAGGGATTTAATAACTGCGCTCCATAAGAAATTGCAAAAAACCATGAAAATGATGCAATAATGGCTCCCAGACAAAAGTACAGTTTTTCGTCGGCTTGATGTTCAGATGCAATGCTCCCTAAAAGAATCACTGTATCAAGATATACATGGGGGTTCAGCAAACTCAATGCAAGGAGCAAAATGATCGTTTCTTTTATTGTAGGTAAGGCTATTGCATCAGCTGAAGTCTTGGCAGTTTTTTTGATTTTAAATGCAGATCTGAATGCAATGATGCCATAGATAAACAGAAATATACTAGCAAAATACTTCGTGAACTCGATAAATTCCGGGTAGGTCGAAATAATCTGCCCCAAGCCTAACACACCTGATATAATCAACCCAGCGTCGATTAGCGAACAAACTAAAGCCGTTAACAGAGTAAGATGTCTTCTCAGGCCTTGCTTAATAACAAAGGCATTTTGTGCTCCAATGGCTATAATTAAGCATCCGCTCGCTATGAAGCCCTTTATTAAAGGATATAATATATTCATTTTAGAATTGCTTGAGGTGAATTTAAGTTCAAAATACCGTGATTGATAGGAATGCCATTAATCTTTTCGAGATTACTCATTAATTCTTGAATGGCTTTTTTGAGCGATTGGTGGGTAGATTGTTGAATTGAATCAATAAAAAATAGGACCTCCTTTGTATTCTCATCAATGCAGGTTTCAGAGGAATCCTGATAATTCCAAAGCCAACAGAGTACCTTGACGTCATCAGCATAAATTACATGGTTACTTTCAACTACCACAGGTTCTCGTCTTCCCAAACCAAGAAAGTTATCGCCTTCTTGGCCAAAACGAATTGTAATATCACCACAAACTTTATTGAGATCATATCCTCCCATTGGCAATAAATGGGAGATGGAACAACAATTGTATAAATCTACGATATTACAAATATCCCACAGCTTCTTACCTTTTACAATGCGGGTGAGAAGAGCTTCTACAGAAGAGTTGTAACTCTGGGTTTTTACATTAAAATCATTTTGGTATATTTTTCTCCAGCTAGAAATATTCGGATGCGAAATTAAATTTGTAGAGTCAATTCCCATTGCCTTTACTGTTTCTATTAATCCTGCCTTCAATTCATTGACGAAGGATTCGTTTTTTTTCACAGTTACATTAGCCACCAAATAGGCTATTTCTGTCTCCGGATATTTTTCTAAAACTTTATTTTCTATTCTTGCTAACATGATATCCTCCTTTTCTTTTTCTAAATTGTTTAAAAATGAGCTTTTATTATACCATGAATTGTTGTATAAGTAAAATTAATAATTTTAATTATACATGAATTTTTTTAATAGATAAAATGTTAGACTACAAATCCATCGAGGCCTTGCATGCCGTTATAGAATTGCAGAGTTTTGAAGCAGCAGCAAAAAAACTGTACATCACGCAATCTGCCGTGTCGCAAAGGATAAAAAATCTTGAGGTTTACTACGGCGAAACAGTTCTTATTCGAATACAACCCTATAAACCAACGGAGTTAGGAAAATCTCTTATTGGACATTTTAAGCGAGTTTGTTTGCTCGAAGACACATTTGAGCAACAGATGAAATTTCGAACAACGAAACTGCGTATTGCCATTGCTCTAAATCGCGATAGTTTGGAGACCTGGTTTTTAGATGTGGTTGATAAAATTGACCTTTGCCAAGATATTCTGCTGGAGATTATGGCAGACGATCAGGATCTGACTTTAGACTATTTTAAAAAAGGTTTAGTTTCCGCCTGCCTTTCCACTTCAGGAAAGGAAATAGCGGGCAGCAATGTCACATTTCTAGGGAAGATGGAATACCTTCTTGTTGCTTCACCCAAATTTATCAGGAGCTATTTTCCAACTTTGGATGGCACCAAAAACCAAATCAAATATCTTTTGGATGCTCCAGCGCTTAAGTTTGACAAAAACGACTTCTTACATGAACACTATCTAGAGAAATTTTTTGGCTTGCATAAGCCCGAACTTAATTTTCAGGTTATTCCTTCAGTCCGTGGATTCAAGCAGTATGCTCTTTTAGGTTATGGCTATGGGCTAATTCCAAAAATTGATATTGTACAGGAGTTAAAGGCAAATAAGCTAGTTCAACTCTACGACGATAAAATATTGGAAATCCCAATATTCTGGCATTCTTGGACAGTGACATCTAAAGTCTATCAGAAATTTAATGCCGATGTTATCCGACATGCAAAGCATTATCTCAATTTGAAGAACTAGAGGTGTGAAAAGTCCATATTCTATCAAAGTTAAATGCTCAAATGCTATTATTGGAATACCAAAGCGAGACTTCAAAAATCGGATATATTCGTCCTTTCGTGAAAATCGAAGTTGGCGCGCGATCTGAACACTGGCCTGTTAAACAAAATTATTAGCTTTCAAAAAAGATCTATTTAAAGTATCGAGCGCGATCAACCACCATTAAACTTTTTAAGCATTAGATACATAAACCCTATTGTGAGTTAAGGTTAATTTTGATAAACCCCTTGCGGGGAGGCTCTCATTTTAACACGGCTTTTTGCTTCGTCAATAGGGTGAAACCGATTAATTTTAGAAAATTGACCAAAACGCATTTTTTTATTTTTTTTCAATTTTTAAAAAAAATGACTAAGCGGAGGGTGCTTTTCTGATAAAATTTCTAAAAATTAGTCTAAATTAATTTTTATATTGACATCAAGTGATTTATTAGTAATATCTTAAAAATTAAACTAAAATCAATCTAGAATTAAAATTAAAAATATTATGAATACAAGACAAGATATTATAGAAGATGCACGTAACAGTATTTCAGTCGCACGTTTTTATATGAAAGTGAGTATGGACATGAAAAAAAGAGGTGCTTACGGCATTTACAATCGTCTAATTCAATGGTGTCGAGGTCACCCACAAGTAAAAGGAGTTTTTGCTACTTTCGATCAAAGCTGTGTAGAACGGGTAGATTCTCGTTCGAGACAAACCGAGCATTTGTTGGTTGATGCTCCTTTCACTACTAGTAATTCATTGCTTTCGCCTAAGGAATTAGAGCTTGCAAAAAACAATAATCCTTTAAATATAATGATAAATGTTAGGACTAAAAATATTCCTAGAACAAAACTCTTACGCGATTTGATGGAAGATCGTGTTAATAAAGATTTGCTAACAAATCTTGAAGCTGTTACTTTGCCAACCGTTACTGATAATAACCTGGATGACCTTAACAAAGTGTTGGACATCCTCGCTCATCAATGCCCAAATTTGACCTCTCTTACTTGTCGTGAGTTTCTCATGCCCGTAAAGATTCCTTATTTAAAAAATTTGACCTCTTTCTCTTACCACGGTATTAATCATCAAGGGCAACTGACATTTTCTAATCCTAAAAAATTGCTTTCATTCTTTTGTATGGATACAACAAAATTCACTATGCCTAATTTTGAATGTATAACCTCTTTATTTTTGGGTATAGTTCGTGCTCCCCTGGTGATTGCTAATCTTGATAGTTTGACTTCTTTCTCTTGTGATTTCGTTTGCAAATCTCTGGTTCTTAGGAATCTTGAAAATCTGACTTCTGTCTCTTTTTTTAGAGACATTAGGGCACCACTGGTCCTTTTTAATCTTAAAAAATTGACTTCTGTCTCTTGTGGTAGCATTTGCAATGACATTGAGAGAAAGTATGTGGGCAATAAGATTTTCGAGGAGACTAAGAGTGAGGCCAATCTCCTACTTTTTCAACTTCCAGAGTTACGTTTCCTCTCTTGTGGAGATATTACAACAAAGAGTCTATCATGCCTACTCGGAAAATTTCCGCAACTACAAAGCCTCGATTTTGGGTACATTCGAAATTCCAGTGTAAAAAAAGAATTCGACAATTTACACAAACAAATCGAAGAGCGAAAAATACAAGAATTGAGCAAACAAACCCTTAAAAACGAAAAGACTGATTGTGAAAAAGAAATACCTACGATTTTACAGAAGGAAGTAAAAAGTTTTCATACGGCTTGCCACTTAATCTTAAATTCGCGTGACCTTTATACTCAAAACCAAGCAACAAGCTTTTTAAAAGAAATGTTTTTAAAAGCCCCAGGAAAAGAAATCAGTCAAGCCCTAGAAATAACTTTGTTAGATATTCCTAAGATCCACGATTTCGGCCCTAACGTGTACTACTTCTTTGGAACATCACATACAAATGAAATAAGTGCTATTGATGCTTATTGCAGAGCCTTAAATTTAATATCAAAATTAGCCGAAGTGTATTGCACTTCAAACTTTAATTTTGAAAATTCTTCCGTTTTAAGTAAATTGATTAAAAAATTAGTGGAGGAATGCAAAGTATGTTATAGAAAACCAAGTCAACTTAAAGTCTATGATACTAGCACAATACCTAATAAAATAATAAATATATTACGTATGATTGTAACGCTTGCATCTACAAATGAAGCTCTAATTTCTGCAATTCCAGCTCAAGAGATTAAAGCTGTGGAAGAATTATTATTACATCTATTAAAAAACCAATATGATATGTATCATCGATCCTTGTATAGAAATGCCAAACGATTACTTACCATCATCCATAAACATAATTCAGGAAAACTTAATTGATTGTTTGAAAGAAATACAGAACCTTTAAAACTTCAGTAGAAATAAAACCTCGCGGCATGCCGGCGGGGTTTTTATTGAAAATTTGCTAACGAATTTTGAAGCTATTACTTAGCTAAATACTGTTCGTATGCCTTATTTAATATTCTTTATGAAATTTCTATAGAAGCATGGTATGTTATGGACTAGATAAAAGAGGCCAAATAGTGCATTGCATTATTATTGGGCGAATCTCTGATTTCAATAAATTGATAAATGTCACCTTCGAAACTATGATTCTAAGAAATTTGTTTGAGCTTGCTCAAGGTTCTGTTGACAATTCACGTTTTCCAAACACGACGTAGCTTTGACCAGTAGCCCCATTAATGATAATCTGTGGAGTACCAATTAAAATATCAGCTATACCATCTCCATTAAAGTCCCCTGCTCCACTTACTGAAGAACCACTCAGATCATTTGGATGAATGCCAGTAATAACGAAACCATTTTTACCATTGAGAGCAGTAAGCTTTATTACTGCAGGCCACGGCGCTTTACTACCAAACACTATGTAGCTTTGACCTTTTCCATTAATAGCCCAAGGAGCACTAATTAAGATATCATCTATACCATCTCCATTCACATCTCCTGCTCCACTGACAGACTGCCCACTGCTATTTTCTGGATAAATGTGATTAATGACAAAGCCATTTTTACCATTGAGCTGAGCAAGATCAAATTCTGTGGGCCGCCGCGCTTTACTACCAAATACTACATAGCTTTGACCTCTACGGTTATTAATCCCTACACCAAGTAAGATATCATCTATACCATCTCCATTGACATCTGCTGTTTCACTTAGAGAATAACCGATACCATCATTTGGATGAATGCCATTAATAGCAAAACCATTGGCACCATTGAGCATATTTAAATCAAAAGCTGCAGGCCATGACTTTTTACTACCAAATACCACATAGCATTGACCTGCGCTATTATTAGCCCAAGGAGCCCCAATTAAAATATCAGCTATGCCATCTCCATTCACATCGCCTGCTCCACTTACCGAAGAACCACTCCGATCATCTGGATAAATGCCATTAATGGCAAAACCATTATTACCATCGAGATCGGCAAGATTAATTGATGAAGGCCATCTCTGTCTACTGCCGAAGAGAACATAGCTTTGACCTGCCCCACCATTAGGAAATTCAGCACCAATTAAAATATCATCTATACCATCTCCATTCACATCTCCGGCTCCACTCACAGAGTGCCCACTGCTATCGTTTTGATTAATGCCATTGATGGCAAAGCCATTAATACCATTAAGTGTACTCAGGTAAATATCTGCAAGCCGCGGCTCTTTACTACCAAATACTATGTAGCTTTGACCTGCCATGCTATGAGCACCTGAAGCCCCAATTAAAATATCAGCGATTCCATCTCCATTGACATCCCCGGCTCCACTGACAGTCCAGCCACTAATATCATTTGAATTAATGCCATTAATTGCAAAGCCATTATTACGATTAAGATCAGCAAGTTTAATGATTGCAGGCCACGGCCAATTACTTCCAAATACTACGTAGCTTTGGCCTGAATGATTCCTAGCCACTGGAGCACCAATTAAAATATCAGCAATACCATCTCCATCGATATCCCCTACTCCACTTACTGAATGACCACTCCAGTCATGTGGATTAATGCCATAAATAGCAAAACCATTACCGCCATTAAGGCTACTGAGATTAAAGTATGCAGGAAAAGATTCAGACAAATCCTCAACATACGCCGTCACTGCAAGAATGCTCATAAAAGCACTCAACAAAATAACCATCCTAATTTTAAGCTTAAAATATTTTTTCATCAAAGTAACATTAATAATTGAATACAAATTCAAACCAAGTATCTATTTTATTTTGTCTATTACGCAATCTTTTTTTTGAAAACACAGTTTGGAATCGTGTAATAGTGGTCAGCCCAAAGCAAAAGATCCCAAGGACTTACATAGTCTGTATACTCATGAAAATATAGAAAAATAGTCATATGATCTTGATATACCGTCATTTTTTCATTTTCACTCCTGCAGATGCTAAGAACCCTATTTTATATATTGACCTTTGTATTTTTTTGCAATGAATTCAATATGTATGGCCAATCCATGATAAACCATATTAACTATAATTCTTGAGAAATTATGAAAAGCACAAAAACCTTAGCTACAACTTGTTGGACAGCATTGTTCGCTTGCATCTTACTAACTTCATGGAAGCTGTATGGGGTCCCTTGACGCCCGTTTCTGATTCAATATCATCGTTTCAATCAGTAGGTACAGACAATTTTTGTAGAACCATTGCCCTTTGGCAACAGATTGATACTCCTACTTCTGATGTTACCCATGTCCAATCTTCATTTTTGTCACCTGGAGGTGCCTGGACTGCCCCTGTTGACGTTGCTTCTACATCACCTACTGGTAATCCTACTCTTGGACCTATAGCATTCCCTGCAATTGCAGTTGATACTTCCGGTTATGCGGTTGGTGTTTGGTCGGACTTTGTTAATAGTGTGACCTTTAATCAGAAAGGCTCAACGGTGCAATTTGGATCATCATGGTCAACACCTTTATTGATTTCTGGCAGTAACAATGTTATCGATGGAACTAATGGCATCGTTGTTAATTCGAATGGGTATGCGCTTTCGAACTTTTTTTCGGCAAGAGATGTAAATAATAATATCACCGCTTTCACTTCAACGCTTCCCAAAGGAGGAGTGACCTGGGGACCTACATTATCGGTTGCTACAGCCGAGCATATAGCTATAGCATTTAATCTTGCTCAGAATAACAACGCTTTTAGTGTATATCAAACTTCACCTATATTCGGTGGCAATGTACCTTTTTATAGTAGTGAACTTACATTTGGAACTGGCAGCTGGAGTTCTCCTCTTCTGATTACTGCAAATTCTGTATTTGCGAGTGTAGCTTCTGGGATTGATCATGCTGGTAATTTAACTGCAGTTTGGGTGTCCATAATTAATGGAGTATCCGTTCTTCAGTCTTCAACTCTTCCAGCTGGAGCGACCAGTTGGACGTCACCTTTGAATATTGCTACGGGTATTAATTTGTCAACCTTTCCTTCACCGTCATTACAAACAGTGGCTCCTCTAATCGTGGTTAATCCTATTACTGGTGATGCAGCTGTGATTTTTGAGACAGTGGTCAACGGCGTAAACACGATTAAGTCTTCGACACTTTCATTTAGAGGAAAAGCCTGGACATCACCTATAACTGTTTCTAGTACTCTTCCAACTGCAGACCCTAAATTTTCCAGCCCAAAAGTCGGCATTGATTATTGTGGAAATGTATTTGTTGCTTGGCCGAATTTAGAGAATAATATATATGTTGTTCAAGCTTCCATATTACTCCATTTAAGTAACGCACGGACCACTCCTTTTACTATTTCTAATCCAGACACAAATTCTGTATTCCCTGCCCTTTCTGTGAGTAGTGACGGATACACAGTTGTTACTTGGATTAATAATGACGCTTCGATTGTTGAAGCTACAGTATGGACTCCTCCTGCAACAAAAATCTTCAATGTTACTCCAGATTGTACAGATAATAAAGTGACAATTAATGGAGATAGTTTTTGTGGTATTACTTCCGTACAATTTGGTGGTAAAGAGGCGGATTTTACTATAGATTCTTCAAACTCGATTACTGCCACTGTACCTGCTGGTACTGCTGGTAGTACAGTATCTGTGGTAATTAGCGGTGGATGTACTGGTGCTATTTTTGGACAGTATACTTATCCTCCACTTCCTCCGCGTAAGTTTAAAGGTTGTATTAAAAAAAATAAGTTTTTAAATAAAACAGAATGTTTCCTCGAGGCATCGTGGAGTGCGAGCCATTCACCGAATGTTGTATTCTATAGGATTTATAGAGACAATAAAGTGATTGCTACAATATCAGCTCACTCGGATTTGGAATTCAAGAAAAAGGTTTCTAAATGTCGGGCTAGAGGTTATACTATAACTGCTGTGGATCAATTCTGCCAAGAAAGTGTCCATGTTAAGCTTAAAGTAAAAGATTAGTTTCTGTTTTAAACATGTCCAGTAGAAGAGATTTATGTGGATGAATTGCCCGCTGTCATTGAATGGACCTTAATGTGGCTAGCATCTATTATTTACCGACTTTATCTGATATAGACGTCGATGTATTACTTTCATATCGACTTTTCCAATACAACTAGATGTCTCTGTCAATGTAATTTGAAACCATCTAAGGGGTAACCAGAGAAAAGTTATCTACGCTTCATCGTTTGGATGGTAATAGCGCCATGAGGGTTTCTGAGAAATATTGGTCATTTCGTCAATCTGAGAGAAAGTTAAAGAAATTTCTTCATGACCACAAGTTTTGTTAAAGAAGTGCATAGCTGAAAGAATTCTCTGAATAAAGCCAATGGGTCCATTGCCATCCATGTAATTGAGATCGGAGTCATAGAGTATCATTGAGAGTTCTGGATCATTGGCTAGTAAGGCGAGTAGAAGTTTATCAGCGCTTCGTCCGTTTCCATCGCAAAAGTGGTGATGGAGTTCCAGTTCTCGAGCTAGCCATAAGTGGGCAATAAGGCGTTGTGCTCTATTCTGTGATTGGGCAATTAATTTCTGATGATGTGTAAAGAGGGATTGCATTTTGCTAATATTTTGTTCTTTGGAAAGCTCTTCTGAATCTATCCTAAAAGACCCCTTGCCTATAGTAGCCTTTGTATCTAGGTGGAAGAATAAAGAATTTTTGCTTCTTTCCTGCAAGTCTTTAAGGCCTTCTTCATCTATGAAAGGTATATGAAAGAATTCTTCTTGAGTTCTGAGGGAAGTATCTAGGAATCCTTTGGTCGTGTCATCACATATATATTCTGAGTCTTGCCAAGAAGTTAAAGTTCCATAAACATTCTCACCGCATTTTTTATTGATTTCAATGTAATCTTGATAAGTTGGATTTTTGCATTCCAGGCTAAATTGCAAAGCCTTTAAACTTGCGACCATATATCCAGGTTCATTTTCAAATATATAAGCTCCGTAGACTTGATATTTGAAGTCTATACAGAGGCGCCATATGTCTTTAAAGGGGAATTCTTGTAATTTTGGATTTTCTTGCATCACTTTCCAAAGTTCTGCTTGAGCTATTAATTTTCTCAAAACATAATGATTATGTAAATTGGATTTTTGGAGTTCGTGTAAGGTTTTTAAAAGGAGATCTGGATTTGTTTGGACTGATTGATCAATTTTTTCTAAAATTTCTTTTTCAAAATTATCTAAAATCACTGCATTAATATAGTGAACAGCATCCAAAGAATCTGAAACAAGATCGACATCGAGTTTATCAAGCAAATCTATAATTTCATTATATTTTGGAGACTGTGCGTTATATTCTTTTAATAGATCAGCGCCAAAGTGTTTAACAAGACTCTCACGTAGGTAACCGTGAGCAAATTTTACGATTTCAGGAGCATAAGATTTAGTTTCTATCGCAATAATTTTATTCTTAAGCGCAATAAGGTCGTTTGCCGTTAAGAGTTGTTCTGGATATCTTCCTAATGTGGACTTTACCAATCCAATCATTCGAGGAGAGTCGCTTTGTTCTTCAATAACTTTTTGCACAATTCTTTTGCGAAATTGTAAGGCTTCTCTGCCCATTTGCAATATTTCATCTCGTTCCTTAAAAACAATTTCATTTTTATCATTTAAACCAATAAAATGGTCACCCGAAGGGGATCGAGGTGCCTGCATTTGCATGATTTGTTTAAGCATAATAAAAAATTTCTAGATAAATTAATGTTATAGTAATATACTGTATATGTAGCATCTTTGTTGTATATGATCAAGTATTGGGCAAGAATTTATCGAAGAATATTTCCTGAAGTAAAAAAAGGATCAGAAAGAACAAGGAAGCGTATGTTTATAAGAAAAATAATCAAAGTTATAAAAAATGCTTAAAATAAAAGATGTATTAATTTAATAATCGAATTAATCCAAAGTTCGTCATTTCCAATAACACATGATTCTTTGTCTTAGGATGCGTATCGCTAATAATATGATGGTGTTGATAGCCCATTGCTTTTAATTCTTTATCCGCAGCTTTTGTAAAACTCTTCTTTCCTGCATTTACTCCTTCATAAACCGTACCAGCTATTTTTGCCGCTCCGGCAATATCTCCTATTATCGGTATTGCTGCGGTTGCCGATAGGCCTGCTTCTACATATTGTCCTCGGAGTATATGGATTCCGGCATTTGCTATATCGGGTATTGCTCCTAGTACTGGCGCCATTCCTGCTATATCTAGTCCAAATTGCACTCCATCTAATCCCACTTTTCCATGTTTTACTGAAAATTTTTTTACCTTCCCCCAACTCTTCATGAGTAATCTTCCATCCGGATCGAAGTAATTTATTGGGTCTCCATCCGCATAATTATATAAATCTAAACTTCCACTATGGCCAAAGGGATCGGGGCTTATAAATCTTCCACTTAATGGATGATAATATCGTGCTCCCATATATACTAATCCTGTGATATCGCTTCGTCGGCTTCTCCAGAAAATACTTTGGGCTACTCTTTTTAAAGCGTCTTCGTCTTTTTCTTCAATTTCTGCTTCGGTTGTTGCTTCTGCTTTTGTTTTTTCTTCTAAGTACTTCCATTCAACATTCCCATAGGGGTCTATATTATCTGGATTCCAGGATGGATTATTTTCATCGAAAATACCCTGCAATATGACCAAATAGATCACTTATAAAATACAAAGGCTTTCCACTTTCGCTATCAATTAGCGCTTCTAAGCCTCCTATTCCATTGAATGCTCCATATTGACCGTTGAGATCCGGTCCATAGATCTTCCATATTTTATGTCCATCGACTTCTAGTCCAATTTCAAGAAACTCTGCTTCAGGATCATAATAATTTTTAATTTCAGAGGACTTCCCTCGTATTCGGACTTTACTATTAATCGCCTTCCTAGACCATCGTAGACGGCAATATTAACTATTCGAAATCTCTAGCTTATTTTTCAAAGAACACACATACATTAACTATTTACAGACACAATCACAAATAAGTTGATTGAATTGTTACAAAATGAAATCGTTTTTACAATATCTTAAAACAAAGTTTTTATTTTTTTTCAGGTGGCCATACTCTTCCAACACCTTCAAAGACTTTTTTTAAATTATAAATTTCCCCATAGTATTCTTCTGGTTCGATAAATCGAGCTCCTTTGATTTTATGCTTGTGAAAACGTTCTTTCACTTTTTCGGAAACAAGAATATGTGAGGGTGTTTCTTTTAATCTAGCAATATTCAAATTTCCTAAGCAGTTTTCTTTAAGCACTAAATATTCATAACCACGTATCGCTTTTTTATCAGTAAAATATTCGCAAATAGATTCCTCTAAATTAACTCCTTCTACTAAATTTAAAATATTGATCAATTTATAATCATATAAAACTCCATTTTGTGTATGCAGTTCTACATCAAAAGTTTGAATTTGAGTCTCAAATAAATCTATACAAATTGCCAACACGTCTTTTCTTACTATGGGTGATCCAGTTGTAGTGCGAATCGTCCCAAATTTTTCTATTCGCTCTTTTGAGCATTCAAAATTGATAATGGGCGTGGGCAATTTTTCTGTAATTAATTTTCCACGAAAAAAAATAAATCGATCGGGAGGTATATCATCATTGTACATGCCAATCCATTTATTTGGATAATTTATTAAAGGCTTCCATAAATATGCTTTCATAATTTTTATTTTTTTACGCTGTTTAGTTCAATTTTACCTTGTTTAAGTCCGGATCGAGTGTCTTTTAGCAAATTCATCAATTTATCATTATACTGTTTTGTCGTCCAATCACCCATGATACCTTGTTGAAGAATATCATCCAT
>JABDAI010000035.1 GCA_013289195.1 Verrucomicrobiota bacterium | reverse complement strand
TAAATTGGTAGGATTCTAGGGAGAGTAAAGTAAAAATTAAAGTTTCTTGGACTTCCGGAATGGCGGCGATTTCTGCTATCGCTATAGCAGCATTGATGGGATTATGTATGAATCGTCTGTTGTTATTGATATTAAAAATAGTTGCATTTGTTAAGGCGCCACTTACACAGGTAGATTCATGGCTCGTGACCATGGGTAAATTAATCCAAAAATCTGCATCTGTCATTAAGGTAACCGGTAAGTAACTTTTAGTCCTATCCTCTTGAAAAGAAACCCTAGAAAAAGCCTGCCTAGACGGAAGAGAGCTTATATAGTGCCAGTCTGAATCCCAGTGAATATCCTCATCAAAAGAATGAACTTTAACACCTTCAAAAGTATCTCCTCCATGGCTTAAGGGTGGTAAAAAACCACTTTGACGTAGATTGTAGGAATCCTCGTCGATGATAAAAATTTCATTTTTAGAAAAACCTCTCCCTTCTAATTGATTGATGACTGAAACTACAAGGGCTTTAGGAGTTGATAGACCATAACCCGATGCGGTGTAAATTTTAAGTCCTACTTTCCGTTTAGGCCCCGGACCGATTCTTTTAGAAAGTTTACTTTCAAAAATTGCAAAAAGCTGTTTTACTGCTTGATTATAGTGGGCGTATGAAAAATCTTCTAATTGGTACTCAAATATCACATTTTGATAATTGATTTCTGGATTATCTTTGGATAAAGGTATTGAAGTAGCTTGACAGAAACCCCAAAAAAAGAAAACAATCAATAGATTCAAAAGATGAATGCTCTTAAAATATTTTTTCATTTTATATTAATTACAATCGCCACTGTCGGCTGCTCACGCAAGGATAAGGAGTTAACTAAAAACAAGATTCAAGAATCGATCGATAAACAAGTTCTACTTGCTAAAGACTATTTAGCGAATGGGAATAATAGTCAAGCGATAAGCCTTCTTGAAAGTTTAGAAAAGAAACATCCGGATGCTTTGGCTGTTATTGAAACGCTAGGATTTATTCACAAGGATAGTGGCAATCCCACTGTAGCTGCTGGGTATTTTGAGAAGTTAATTAATCAGTCAACTCCACTGCATGAATACAAAATTTTTGCTGCGCAGGCTTATATGGAAGCAAACGTTTACTGTGAAGCTTGTCGAAATTATAAAAGTTATCTAGAAAATTTCCCTAATGATCGCAGTACTTGGAAGTTACTGAGTCAAGCCTATGAACTAGATAAAAATGATGCTTTGGCATTGGATGCCTATCTTAAGGTAGAAACATTAGCAACTTCTAGTTTAAAGGAAAAAGATTTATTAAAGATTGCGCATCTTTATCAAAAGACAAATAACTATAGAGAGGCAAAAAGCCGATATCTATTGGTTCTAAAGCATAATCCTCAATCAATTGAAGGACGAGTGAGATTGCTTAAACTTGAAATCCAAACGGAAAATTGGGATGAAGTTCAAAAGCATTTAGCTAAGCTAGAAACTCTCCCTTCGCAAAAAATAGATCCAACATTCATCAAATCCATAAAAGAAATATTGATAAAAAAACCCAAGTCAAAAAATCCACAGAAAGAAGTTATTGTTTCACAAGCGGGTAAAATATCAGGCAAATCTGCAAAGAATTGGCATGAAGAATTCCTGGGGCACATGAAAAAACAAGATTGGGCCAGTGCAGAACAGGCTGCTCTCGAAGCACAAAAGCTTGAACCAAGCAATATTCTTTACACATTAGACCATCTTAAAGTAGTAAAAGCTAAAGGCTCTGATAAGGTTCTTTTAGAAGAGTTAAAAAAAGCTAAATTGCAGTTTTCTAATAATGGTGATATTTTATTGGCTTTAGCGCAAACACAGCATAAGATCGATGGAAATCTACAAAATGCAAAACCCTTTTATGAAGAATTTTTACAGCAAGCCCCTAATCACGCAAAAAGTTCGCAAGTAAAGAAACTGTTAACTTCTCTTTAAAGTTTTCCTAAGAAATGCCATTGATCAGTCGTAATTGCATTGATAACATTAAAGAACGGATCAACATTCATGATGTTGTTAGCCAATATGTTGTCTTAAAGCGTACGGGTTCGACATGGCGAGGCTTAAGTCCCTTTAATAATGAGAAATCTCCTTCATTTTTTGTGATACCGGATAAGAACATCTTTAAATGTTTTAGTAGTGGATATGCAGGGGATATCTTTCGATTTCTTCAAATTAAAGAAAATCTTTCATTTCAAGAAGCCATAGAAACAATTGCCCATCGTTTTAATTTAACACTTGAGTATGAAGAAAACGAGCATGGTGGGCCTACATCCATGTCTCCTTCTTTAAAAAAGGAACTTTTTGAAATTCATGAAATAGTTATGGATCTTTTCCATGACTATTTTTTATCTCAGAGCGCAAATGGGAAGTTTGTGCAAAATTATTGGCAAAATGAACGTCAATTTTCAATTGCGCTGGCAAAGGAATTTAAAATTGGATTGGCTCCTCCTGAACCCAATCTTCTCATACAGACCCTTTTGAAGAAAAAGAACTTTTCTCTTGAAGCCCTGCGAGCTTGTGGACTTTTTTTTATTAAAGAGAATGAGCACAATCCAAATCGCGCTCTATCAAGATTTCGTGGAAGGCTAATCATCCCTATCCGTGATATTCAGGAAAGAGTTATTGCCTTTGCTGGACGAAAACTAGCAATAACGCCTGAAGATGATCCTGCCAAAGAGGCTAAGTACATTAACTCTCCTGAAACACCTATTTTTCATAAAGGAAAAACGCTATTTGGTCTAAACTATGCAAGACAACATTTAGAGCAAGAGGGATTTTTTCTACTTGTTGAAGGCCAATTAGATACACTGCGTTGTTGGGATAGTGGTTTTAAAACAGCCATTGCACCTCAAGGAACGGGGGTTACCGAAGAACAATTGAGAACTTTGAGGCGATATAGTTCCAAAATATATTCCCTCTTAGATTCAGATAATGCTGGGAAAAAAGCGTCGCTACGAATCTTGTCAATGGCACTCAAGGAAGGATTAGATATAGCTTTTATACCATTACCGCAGGGGCAGGATCCGGATAGTTATTTGATATCTCAGAAGGTAAATGCACAGGAATTACTAAAATTGGCTCAATCGCCTATGCACTTTGCAGTCCATGCTTTGCTTTCAGCGAGAGGTCAACCTTCTGCACAGGAAAAAGTTACAATCTTGCTTCAGCTTTTTGAAATTTTAAAAGAATGTAATTCATCTGTGATTCAGGAGGAATATCTTTTAGAGATATCTTACTTACTTAATGTTAATCGTCAGAGTATTCAATTAGATTTTTTACAATATAAAAATAAACAAAAGAATTTTAATAAAGTCGATACAACGGAAAAAAATCAAAGAAATTCTAATGAAAAGTTGACATCAGTTGAATATCAGCTTTTATTAATAATTTTTAATCATGACAATATAGCAATTTCTTTAGCACAATATATAAACCCAGAATGGATTACCACAAATTCGCTAGAAGCAAAACTTCTTTTAAGGATACTAAACGAAATTCGAGAGGGTTTGTGGCAAAAAGCTCTAGCTGCAGAAACTTTGTTTGAACGGGATGAGGAACTCAATATGATTTATTCAATTTTAAGTGAAGAATTAGTAACCGAAGATCCTTTAAAAATAGCGAATGGATGTTTAAAAAAGCTATTTACAAATTTCATTGATCATAAAAAGCAAGAAATTGATCATAAAATTGGCACTACTTCGGATGAAGAGAAAATACGCAAGTTACAGCAAGAGAAAATTAATCTACGTAAAATAAGCCAAAATCCCCCTTTTTTACCAAAACTTTCATAACCCATTGATCACTATGCCAAAAGAAAAACCAGTTAAAGAACAAACTACAAAGGATGCAAAGAAGAGGAGCAAAGCAACTCCCCTTGTCAATAAGCTATCCCCTAAAGTGGATTCCCTGTCATCAAAAAAGCTCAGTTCTGGAAAGAAGATTAAAAAGATAGCTCAGACAAATGTTAAAGAAAGTGTAACAAAAAGTGATGAATCAAGGAATTTCAAGAAGACTACATCTTTGGAAAAAAAACCTGAGGTCTCGGATTCCGGAAATATGGAAGAGAAAATTAATGAAAAAATTCGTCAACTAATTAGTTTATCAAAAGAACAAGGTTATTTAACTGTCCAAAATATCAATCTAGCGCTTCCGGAAAGCATTAGTAACCCAGAGGAAATTGAGAATGTCATCACTATTTTAGAAAATTTAGAAATTGACATTCTAGATACCCAAGAAATTGAACACTTTAAACAACGATTACATCAATCAGAACAAGATCAATTAAAATCTTCGCAAGCTGATATACTAGATGATCCAGTTCGCATGTATCTTAAGCAAATGGGGCAAGTGCCTCTTCTTTCCCGTGATGAAGAAGTTACCATTTCAAAAAGAATTGAAAAAGCTGAACAAACGGCGCAGGATGAACTTTTTGCTGTATCATTTAGTGCACCTTTTCAATTAGAAATTGCACGAAAACTATTATCACGAGAGGAACGTTTCGATAGAGTTATTGTGGATAAAAAAATAGACAATCGTGAACAATATTTTGCGCAATTGCCTGAAATTTACGAAAAGGGAATCAAACTCTACGAAAAAATAAATACTGCTTGGAATGCTCATTTGGGAGCTGAAAGTGATAAGCGCCATATAACACAGTTTCAAAAATTAGAAGCTCAATTGAAGCCTATTCTAAAGAGTTTTTATTTTAAATTAAAAATTTTCGAAGACTATTTAGATTCATTACTTCCTGATGTTCAAGAGATTGAAGATGCTTTAGATCAAATTCATATTTTTGAAAAAAGTCAGTCTAAACGTGCAAAATCTATTGATATTAAAGGACTTGAAGAGCTATTAGAAGGATTTCATAAAAAATATCGCTTAGCGCCTGAAGAATTTGTACGTATTGTAAGGGTCTCAAGGAAGGCCATACGTGAAGCTCATACTGCAAAAACAGAAATGGTCGAGGCGAATTTGCGTTTGGTCATTAGTATTGCTAAAAAGTATACTAATCGTGGACTTTCATTCCTAGACTTAATCCAAGAAGGGAACATGGGTCTTATGAAGGCTGTCGAAAAATTTGAATATCGAAGAGGTTATAAATTTTCAACTTATGCGACTTGGTGGATTCGTCAAGCCATTACCCGTTCCATTGCTGATCAAGCTCGGACAATTCGTATACCAGTCCATATGATTGAGACACTTAATAAAGTGATGCAGATTCAAAAGCAACTGCTTCAGGAATTGGGTCATGAACCTACGCCAGAAGAAGTAGCCGATGAAATGCGTATGCCTGTTGATCGTGTACAATCTATCATGAAAATGGCTCAGCAACCTATCTCTCTTCAAAGTCCAGTAGGAGAAAGCGATGATACCAATTTTGGAGATTTTATTGAAGATAAAGCCGCTGAAAATCCTTATGATATGACAGCCTTCAGTCTTTTAAGAGAAAAAATCACAGATGTTCTTTCCAGCTTAACCGAAAGGGAACGAAAAGTCTTAGCATTGAGATTTGGCCTGGAAGACGGCTATGGAAGGACTTTAGAGGAGGTTGGAAAGGCATTTAAAGTAACACGTGAACGTATTCGCCAAATAGAAGCAAAAGCTTTACGTAAGATGCGTCACCCCACACGTATACGCCAATTGCATGGTTTCTTTGAAGGGGAAATCGATACCAGTGGTCCGGGTTTTGAGAATTTTAGCAAAAGTCTTGAGTAATTTCTTTCTTTTACAAGATTATTGCGACAGTGTCGCAATAATTCTAGAGTGATTTCCATAGCTCGCCTATAAAAAAATCATATTTACTTGCAAAATTTTTTTTTGATGCGATAGTATAATTAGAGGGACAGAACCTTTAGTGCTCGTGTAGCGAATTAAATTCTCATCCTAGCATTAAAATTAAGGGAACTCCATATACAGTTGTGGCTGTCATGCCCCTTCGCGGGGAAGGCAAAAGCACTTGAAGAGTACCCACTTACGCATAAAGAGGTTGAAGAAATTTCCGCAAAACGGCACATATAAAGCCTGTCCCTCGCTTTTTTATTGCTATGGATAAATTATTATTTTAATTGTAAAGCTAGTAATAAGTTTCTACCCCTATCATGCAAGACAAAGGCTCCGATAATGCTAATAATTCGTTTTTTCGCGAAAATATCGATCCGCATGTTAAAAATCTTCTCAAACATTTTACAGAATCTGCTTTTACCATAGAAGCTCCTGAATCTATCAACGATAAACCCATTTATGAAACTACACTTTATTTGGCAACTTGTAAAAATCTTGAGATGGATTGCGGATCTTTTACAGCCTATATTTTCCAGGACATTATTCATAAAGGCTACATTATTGCTTTAGCCTTTGGCGATATTTTTAACGAAAAATCCTTTTACACACGCATCCACTCCTCCTGTGTAACCAGTGAAACGCTCCAGGCCTGTGACTGTGATTGTAGCGAACAGCTTCAAAAATCTTTAGAAATTATTGTCAAAAACAAAGTTGGCATCTTTTTCTATTTAATGCAAGAAGGACGAGGGGTTGGTTACATCGCAAAAGCCCGGGATAGAATGCTTGTTCAAGCTACAAATGATGAAATTTCAACCTTTGAAGCTTATCAATTACTGGGCTTACGAAAAGATTACCGGCAATATCGAAATATTCGTCCCATTTGCAAGATGCTCAATATTGACCCAGAATTTATCCTATTAACCAATAATCCTCAAAAAATCCATGATTTGAGGCATCTTGGGATTAAAATCAAACGTACCGAAACTTTAGAAAGCCAACCCAGCCCTTACAATCTCGCTTATCTTAGGTCAAAAATGGAAGCTGGACATTTACTCAAAGAACCCCGATTGGCTCATCTTGCCAGAGTTAGACCCCCTAAACCTGTTATCCCATTTAAGCCTCATACTTTTGACGAGGAAAAACGATATATCCTCACCGCAAGCTATTTTTTACCTATTAGACCCGTTGATGATGAAATTATTTTATCATCCAGTAAGTTTTATGATTATTTCAATGATACTTTAATTAATGAATTAAATAAATCAAACAATTAAATAATATTGGAATATAAAAAAACAAGAAACAATAGATATAAAATAAAATTAAATAAAAGTAATTTCTTCAAATATATAAGAAAAAATCCTGAAAGTCCAATAAATATTATTTTAAATTTACCCTATTGGTTTCAAATCTTTGTTTATTTCGATATTATAAACAATGAAGAACTCATTTTACTGACTTATGGCATTCAAAAAGCAAAGGACATTCCTCTTGTCAGAATACAACATGAGGCCTTATTCAATAGATTTCCCCTCAAAGATATTTATTATAAAAGAACTTATCAAGAAGCTGTAAAAAAAATAGTCACTTATGGAGTTGGTATAATAATTTTACTCAATAGCGATACTCGAGGAATTGGGTTTGGTGCTTATGCCCAAAATATTATGTTAAAGCAAGGAGGAATATCTATTAACCCAGCACAATTGTTTGATCGCTTTGGAGTCAACTGTAATTTAAGTGATTATGAAGGTCCTCTTTCAATTTTAAAAAGACACATCCAAGGTCAAAAAATTCAGATGATACTCGATTCTCCTAAGCGTACTGAAAGAAAAGCTGCTTATACTGAAATATTGGAAACGCTTGACGTTGAAGTCAGTAAATGGATCTTTTTAAAGAAATAAATTGCATGCAACCGCAACCATCGTCATCAGAAGATCCATTAGGTCATAAGTACTTTGAAACACTGCTTTCGCAATGCCCTGCAACCTTACAGACTATGGTTGAGCAACCTATCATGACTACCCTACCCTTAGTAACTGAAAATTTCACCGTAACAGGGATTGGTAGCTCAGAAGCTCATGCCAGGTTTTTCGTTCATTTAATCAATCATTATACAGAGTCAAAAGCCTATTTCTTACCTTTAATCAGTTTCTATAAAACCGATTTAAAGAGAAAAAAGGATACTTCATTAGTGGTATTTACACAAGGCATGTCCCCTAATGCTCACATTGCAATTAACCGACGGCAATTGTTTCAACATCTAATTCTTTTTACAGGACAAACGCTTCAGTCTAATGAAGTGCTAAAAATACTCTATCAAGAAAGACAAACAATTATAGAGCTTCCTGCTCAACATGAAAAAGGTTTGTTAATCCGAATTCTTGGACCTTTGTGCGGGTATTTAAGTATTTTACAATTTATCAATCATAATTGGGATAATATTATCCCACCGTGTAATAAAGATCTTTCTGAAGTACTTTTTCAGACTCAAAATAAGGGAAAGTCAAATTCCGACTATTTTCTAAGTAATAACCCCAAAAACATAATTCTGCTCCTGGGCTCTCCTCTATGCGAATATAGCCAAAATTTGGCCTATAAATTCTTAGAAGGCTTATTCCTCCCCTTGCCTACAAGTGTCGATTATTTATCATTTGCACATGGGACATTCCAGCAGTGGATTAATGATCCTAAATTAATCATCTTTTTTACCCAGAATTCGTCTGCAGACATTGAACTCTATCGCCGCGCATATAGCATGGTTGAAGAAGCAAAATCAAAAACTATTGAAATTTCATCTGAGTTAACACCACCGTGGAATATCTTTGAATATGAAATGATTTTAAACCACTTGATTTTAGCTGGGATAAAAAAATTCGATATCAATCAACGAAATTGGCCAGGAAAAAACCTAGACTATGTCATTTATAGCCTAGGTTTGAGTTAAGAAATCGCTAACATTCGTTTAATCAAATACAATTATCCATCACACATTGCATTGCGCAACTTTCGTCATCTTCTCTTTTTTTGTATGCCTGATAAGCCACTTTCAAACCTTGCACAGTCTTAGTAGCATTGCGATACTCCCTTGAATGTTTGAATGCGTAGCGTCCCCATTCCATTAATTCTTTATTTAGATAGTTCTCAAGATCTGCTCTAGTCAATACTTGATCTGTATTGCAATTTGATTTCTCGCATCGATCTTCACAGATCTTGGGATGATTTTGATCTATATCTCGCTGATTTAGTAGGTCCTCTCGCTTTAGTAGGGTCTGTATTAGTTGCTCATGTTGTTTCTGATGTTTGCATTGAGCCTGTACTTTAACTGCCATCTCCCTCAAGGTTAAATCGTGCTCGCCTTTTATAAAGTGGCTTTTCCTAAGCGCTTCCTTTGCGCGAGGAGCACCGCAATCATTTGTCATTACAGCTAGGTTGCCATAAGCACCACTTACAATATTCGAAAGAACGCCTAAACCATCATAGGCAGTTGTAGCTATATTTTTTATTACATTTATTACATTCATAGTTTTATTTAATTCTAAGTTTATATTTTTATTTTTAAAACTATTATATTTTAACAAAACATAAAAGTCAATAATACATATTATTTAATTCCAAGAATTTCCCTTTTTGAGCAACTTCTATAACAGTAATTTGCTCAATCTCTTTTCCTTACTTTCAATAGGCGGTTCTAGGCATTTTTTATCTTCAACAAATAATATAATCAATTAAATATAGTATTTGATATAAGATTTCTTCCTAAGTCTTTGAATATGTTGAGCTTCTGCTTTTTTCGCAGCTTCTGAAACTAGAATTTTCTCAATATCTTTCCTTACTTTTTCAACAGGCAGGGCTCCAGCATTTTTTTTATCTTCAACAAATAATATAAAGGCGTAATTATTTAAGAGAATTACGTTACTAAATTGTGCTTTATTTAATGAAAAAGCAACATTGGCAAGTTCTTCGCGGATATCAGAACGATTAATCCATCCCCAATCGCCTCCAGAGGCACTCATGTCGTCTTCACTAAACTCTTTGGCTACTTCGGAAAATTTTGCTCCTTGCTTGAGTTTATTAAGGATTTCTTGTGCTTTGGCTAAAAGCAATTTAGAGTCCTCTGTATCATCTTCAATCGCCCTTAACACTATTTGTCTTAAATGCACTGATTCATTTTGTATAAACTTATGTTTATTTTCTTCGTAATACTTATTAATTTGCCAAGGACTCACTTCTGCTTCCGATTTTCGTAAATGACTCCTTCTAGAGCCAATTATCATTTGCTCCTTTTGTTGTTCCTTTAATTCTCTATCTGTAATTCCATTTTCTTCCAAAAATTGATGATATTGTGATCTGTTATTTTGGAACTGCTCCCCCATAAATTTTGTATAATGATTTTCCAAAAAAGAACTGGGTATCTTTAATTTTTTATTGGATTTGAATTCATTGACTATTAAAATGTCATCTATCATATTATCCAATACTTCATGGGCTAATGTCGCCAATTTTGCATCAAATTCTTCCGCATTTGCCGATTCTCTTTGTAACTGCCTCACGTAAGGACCTAATTTCTTTTGCAAGTCATCCATAGTAATGATACGATTATCTATAATCGCAGCAATACCATTAGGATAAATCACATTACTATTTTGGTTCGAAAATATTGGTGTAAGATTAAAAAAACTTACAACATATACAACCCTCATTATTACTTTTACAAAATTATTCATAATTAATTACTAACACCCTATAAAGAGAATCATAAAAAAAACTCCTCCAAGGTCAAGGTTGTTTTTTAAAACTTGCAGTTGAGGTAAAACTACTTTTACCAAATCTCGTTCTAAAATGAACAAAGGTCGCTTGAATTTATGCCAGATAATGACATTCTGATCGAGCAAGGGCATAGGCGTACCCGAGGTACGTCGAGGACTTGTGAGTGAAGATCAAATGGCCGATATGCGTGAATATTTTGATACGCTCATCGGGATAATTGAAGGAATCATTATTGCTTCATATTTAAATATCCTAGTGCTTCGACAGCTGCTTGTTCCTCTGCAATTTTTTTGGAAGAACCTGTTCCTGTTCCTAAAATTTCTCCATTAATGAGGACATTTACGACAAAACTTTTATTATGATCCGGTCCTGAGGAATTGGCTAAAATGTAGTCGATAGAATAGCTTGGTAACTTTTGCTGAATAAATTCTTGTAATTGTCCTTTAGGGTTTAAACTTGGGAGCTTGCTTCTCAGTACTTCTTCAATGTCATCAAATACGAATTTGATAAAATTTCGAACGTATACTATGTCGCTATCAAGGTAAATTGCGCCAATCAATGCTTCAAAAACATCTTCAAGTATGGAATCTTTATTACTGCCCCCAGTTTTACTTTCAGCTTCACTCAAAATGACAAAATCTGAAAGCTTAATTTTTCGAGCGTATTTAGCAAGGCCTGTACCACTTATTAATACTGACCTATAACGCGCCAATTCTCCCTCTCGTTCTTTAGGATAATATTTATATAATTCGTCGGTTATAATAAAAGAGAGCACTGCGTCTCCTAAAAATTCAAGTCTCTGATAATTATCAATCACACCTTCATTTTGCAAATTATACGAAGGATGAGTGAGTGCCGTAATTAATAAATCCTTTTTTTTGAAATGGTATTTTATAATTTGCTCAAAAAAGGACAACTTTTCTACACTATGCATTTACTTTTTCAGATCGAAGCGATTTATAATTTCTTTACCAAGATTTGCATAAGCTATAGCTCCAGAACTATGGGAATCGTATTCAAAGATCGACTGTCCAAAGCTCGGTGCTTCGCTTAGCCTAATCGACCGAGGAATAATCGATTTAAATAATTTCTTAGAAAAATGTTTTTTTACTTCATCCAAAACTTGCGTTGAAAGTCTCGTACGTATGTCGAACATGGTCATGATTATTCCTCCAATTTCTAACGATGGATTTATTCCTTGTTCTTTTAACTCTTGTACAACATTCAAGATTTGCGAAAGACCTTCTAGGGCTAGATACTCACATTGAAGGGCAATCAAGAGGTAGTCCGCTGCAGATAAACCATTCATTGAAAGTAGGCCTAAAGCTGGAGGACTATCGAGAATGATAACGTCAACTGAATTGGACCTTTTGATCGGCTCTAGACATTCTTTGAGCTTTAATAAATAATTGTCCGATTGAGCGAGTTCTACTTCTATCGCAGCCAGGTCAACTTCGGAGGGAATAATGGAAAGATTTTTTTGACGAGTTTGTACTATTTTATCATTTGCTGTTCCTTCTCCATGGAAAACACTATACAAACTACTTCCCTTTGTTTTTTCTAGGCCTAAACCGCTTGTGGCATTACCCTGGGGATCAAGATCTATCAAAAGTGTTTTTATTCCTTTTTGTGCCAAAGTAGTTGAAAGATTGATTGCAGTAGTCGTTTTCCCTACGCCACCTTTTTGATTTGCTATGCTGAAAATCTTTGCTGACATAACATAAACTATAATCAGCTTTCCATAAGAAGCTAGTCTATTTTTAAACTGAGATAATTTACTTTGGTCTTAAAAACATTAGACTTCTTGCATATTTAATTGATCGATAGCTTCCTTAACTTGCTTATCGGCTTGTTCCCAAATATAACGATATTCTCCAATTTCTTCGTCCTTTGGCATATTTTCTAACTGATTATCTAAGAAAGCCTTATATTCTTCTAAATAGGGCAATGACTTCTTTGATCCAATTTTTTTCATTGCATCCACTACATAAGATCCAAAACTAACATCTTTTTTGGCAAGTGCGGCGGCCAATACATCGACAGAATTTTCACTTCCAATTTCTCCTAGCGCATTCACAGCGTTAATACGTATGGATTTGCCATAACCATCTTGGCGAATCTCGTTTTCATTAAAGGCCTCTTCAATTATTGGAATAGATTCCGCGCTTTTCAATTCTCCTAATGCACTGAGTGCACGGTTCACTACAGCAGGTGTATTATCTTGTGTTAACTCTTCAATTCGCTCAATGCTTGGTCTATCTCCAATTGAAATTAATTGTTCTATAGCTTCCTGTTTTCTATAAGGATTTCCTGTATCAATTTTTGCATTTATTTCTTCCCAAATTTTGGTTTTAGCTTCTGGGGGCCTTGCTTCTTCGGGTTTAATTTCTTGTACTTTAACAACTTCCTCTTCAGCCTTAATTGCTTCTTTTGGCTTTTCCTTTTCAGGCTCTTTGGTCACAACTTCTGATACTTTCTCTTCTTTGACCGGAGAAGGAGTTTTCTTGAGTGAAAAAATGAGCATTAATAAAGAAAGTGCAACAATTATTACTAATATTATAACTATAATTGGATATTTCATTAACCAATATAGCACAATATCTTTATTTTTCAAAAAATTAGGGGTAAACAAATGGAAAATCTACTCAAACTTGTATGCCGCAAGCTAGAAGAAAGAAGAACATAGGAACTGAAAATTCACGTTCCTATGCTTGCCACGAAAAAAACTCATTGATGCCAAAACTATTGTTCAGCACAAATGTATCCAATAGGGACTTCAAATTTAAACTCCGCTTTTTTAGAAAGTTCAAGGAGAGCATGAACGTGGATATTAAAAATTTCGACGTCAGCCCAACATGCTGAGCTTTCAGCATGCGCAGAGGCAATGTAGAAGAACACTGATTCATTATGTAAATGAGTAACGGCACCGGGAACAATCTTTGAATCTGAGCAAGCAAGGATTCTAAATGGGTTTCTAAAAAAAGGCATTGGAAGAAACTCGCTTTCTAGGAATTGTAAAATAAGATAAAAATACTTGCAGGTTCTTTTTAGAGTCGTATGCTCAACAGCGTTACAATCTCTTTCAAGTAGAAATTTAAT
>JABDAI010000034.1 GCA_013289195.1 Verrucomicrobiota bacterium | reverse complement strand
AATAATACAATCGATTTTCTATTATGCAAGAATCGTGATACTGAAGCGGCTAAACGCTTCTTTAAGAAAGCAATCGAGAATAATGGAGTTCCTCTGAAAATCAATATCGATAAGAGTGGAGCTAATACAGCGGCCTTAGAAGAAATCAATCAAGAACGAAAAACCGCTGGAGAAGAACCGATTGAGGTTCGAAGAATCAAGTATTTGAATAACCAAGTGGAGCAGGAGCACCGCTTCATCAAGCGACTGACGCGACCGATGCTTGGTTTCAAATCATTCATCTGTGCTGGTATTACACTGATTGGAATTGAAATAGTAAGAATGATCAAAAAAGGCCAGCTGAAATCGTCCATTTTGGGCCAAAAGCCTGTGGAACAATTTAGGGAACTTTTTGTGTGAATGAGGCCAGCAAAATCAAAATTTAACACACGCGCTTAGGCAGATGTAAAATCCTTGCGACAGAACCGTTAACAATCGTTGCATTTTTTTCATAATCAAGTAAAATTTTAATATGATATGATTATGATACTGCCCTTCGTCAATTGCTAAATTTGATATTTTGCCAAGAATGTTAATAAATACTGTTTTTCTTTGCTGACAAACACTGGGTTTTTTAATAAAACTTCTATTCACTCTAAAGAGGTAGAGATATAAGTGTATATTTATGGACGATATCAAACATATTAGAAATTTTTGCATCATAGCGCATATTGATCACGGAAAGACAACGCTTTCAGATAGACTGCTTGAACGAACAGCTACGGTTCTAAAGCGAGATATGAAGGCACAATTACTCGATTCCATGGACTTGGAACGTGAAAGAGGCATCACAATAAAATGTCACCCTGTTTCCATGATATTTAAATCAAAATCAGGAGAAGAATATTTGTTAAACCTCATCGATACTCCAGGCCATGTCGACTTCTCCTACGAAGTATCACGAAGTATTGCCGCATGTGAAGGCGCGCTTCTATTGGTTGATGCTGCTCAAGGCATTGAAGCACAAACAGTTGCAAATGCTCATCTGGCTATGAAGCAAGGTTTGGATATTATTCCAATCATTAATAAAATAGACCTCCCCAGTGCAGATCCTGAAAAGATTAAAAAACAATTGGAAGATATCTTAGCGCTCCCTGGCGAAGACGCTATCCTTGCAAGTGCCAAATCTGGAATAGGAATCGATGAAATATTAGAAGCTGTTGTAGAACGATTTAAAGTTCCTAGATGGTCCGATAATAAACATACTCGCGTGCTTATTTTTGATTCCGTTTATAATACCTATCAAGGCGTCATTTGCTACGTCCGCGTGTTTTCAGGCACTTTAAAACCTGGAGACGAAATTTTGATGATGAATCGCAAAATAAAGACAACCATTAAGGAAGTAGGTCGCTTTTCTCCTCAAATGGTTACAGAAAAAGAACTTTTGCCTGGTTGTGTAGGCTACGTCGTTACAAGTATTAAAGATGTTGCAGATATTAAAATTGGCGATACCATTACCCATTTTTCGAATCCTTCTATTCAAAAGCTCCCCGGTTATCAAGAAGTAAGGCCTATGGTATTTAGTGGAATATATCCGCTTGATACCTCAGATCTAGAAAAATTAAAAGCAGCCCTCGCTCGTTTGCATTTAAATGATTCAGCTTTGACCTTTCAATCGGAAAGCTCTGCGGCCTTAGGATTCGGATTTCGCTGCGGATTTTTAGGCCTTTTGCATATGGAAATTGTCCAAGAACGTCTGCGCCGCGAATACGATGTAGACATCATATCCACTTATCCAAGCGTTGTTTATAGAATACGTCTAACTGATGGCAGAGAAATTGAAATCGATAATCCTGTGAATATGCCTGATCCTTCATCCATCGTGGAAATTAGCGAACCCATGATTCGGGCTTCTATTTTAACGCCCAATCTTTATATCGGCGATATTTTAGCTTTAATCAGTGAAAAACGAGGAATTTGTGATCATACCGAAACTATGGATGCAGACCGCGTATTGCTAGTTTGCAATTTGCCCCTCAATGAGATTTTAATTGATTTTAATGATCGTTTGAAAAGCATCACTCGTGGATATGGTTCCATGGATTATGAATTAGCGGATTACCAAACAGCCGATTTGGTTAAAATGGATATTCTCGTCAATTCAGAGCCCGTCGATGCATTTTCATCAATAGTTCATAAAGCAAAGGCAGAGAGTAGGGGACGTAGCCTATGTGAAAAGTTAAAAGACATTCTGCCCAAGCAGCTCTTTAAAATAAGCATACAAGCTTCGATTGGAAGCAAAGTAATTGCACGAGAAACTATCAGTGCAATGCGTAAAGATGTTACGGCAAAATGTTACGGCGGAGACATTAGCCGAAAGAAAAAACTTCTTGAAAAACAAAAGGAAGGCAAAAAAAAGATGAAAAATATCGGAAACGTCTCGATTCCTCAAGATGCTTTTATTAAAGTATTAAAAAATACCTAGAAAATTCTGTTTTTTAAAAAATCTCAGTTAAAAAAAGAAATCGAAAAAGCCGACGAATCAATTCGTCTTGCTCAAAAGGTCTATGACTATCGTAAAGATATTCTCGATCCCCAAGATGCACAGGAACTTAAAGAATCTTTAATTTCCTTAGAAAAACTTATAAAGAAGCAGGACATTACTGTTTCAGAATTGAAAACGAGTAGACACCGTCTCGATTCAATAGCAAAGAAATGCGGGAAGAATATTTATCCCGTAAATTTTTGGGCTGAAAATTCAGAAATGATCATAGTAGCTGCAACTTTGGCATTGGGCATTCGGACCTTTTTCCTCCAGCCTTTTGCAATTCCAACGAATTCCATGTATCCAACCTTTTATGGAATGACTTCAGAAGTCTACGCAGGGGACAACAAAGAGCCCAATCTCGGAGAAAGAATTATTAGAAAAATAACTTTAGGTGCAACTCATTATGATATTAAAGCACCCGAAGCCGGCGAAGTCATAATTCCTATTTTTAACCCTAAAGATCCTTTAAGTGCACTCGGCATTATTAGATTTGAAAAAGCCAGAGGTTGGAGATGGTTCATCCTCCCCACTCCAATGCGCGAATATACTATTTTAGTCGGAAGTAACCCAGTGAAAATTAAAGTGCCTTGGGATTTTCGTTTAGAAGATATTATTCAACAAACTTATTTCCCCGAAACTCCATCATTTCATCAAATTCTTGAAAATGCTGCACAGCAAAAACAAATAGAGTTGCTTGCAAATACTCCTGTTATTAAAACCGGAAAAAAACTTTCAAAATCTCAAGATGTGCTTAATTTCGATATCCTCACGGGCGATATGTTATTCGTTGACCGTTTCACTTATAACTTCCGTTATCCAAAAATCGGTGAACCATTTGTGTTTAAAACTGTAAACATCGAAGGTATGAAAGATTTTAATGGAAAACCTGAAGATAAGTATTACATAAAACGCTTAGTAGGTATTGTAGGGGATGTATTAGAAGTTGAGGGACCTACCTTATATAGAAATGGCAAACCCATTGAAGGTTCACCCATTTTTGACCTTAATGCTAACAAAGTCGGTTTATATCCTGGATACGTTGCCTATAAGGCACTCGCACCAGGACGTCAGGTAAAAGTTGCTGAGGGCTACTTTTATGCCATGGGCGATAATTCACCTTACAGCGCCGATAGCCGTAGTTGGGGATTTGTCCCGGAAAAAGAAGTAATAGGTAAAGCATTTTTTATATTTTATCCATTTACAAAACGTTGGGGATTTGCAAAATAGTTGAAAAGCTAAATCATAAGAAAGGAAGACCGAATTGGAACATGGAAGTATCATAATTGATTTATCAATCGTAATTGTCTGCGCAGCAGTAGTTACGGTCTTGTTTAGGGCATTACATTTGCCCGTTTTATTAGGATACTTGCTCAGTGGACTTTTAGTCGGTCCCAATTTCTTGCCCCAATCTCCTGTTAAAGACCTTTCTACTATCCAGGATCTCAGTGAATTGGGGGTAGCATTTTTGATGTTCTATATTGGTTTGGAGTTTGATCTTAAAAAATTGCAGCGAACTTTAGGTCCGGCATTACTCGCCGTTATTTTACAAACCATTGGAATGGTGTGTGTGGGTATTTTGACCGCTCATTTACTCGGTTGGTCTCACATTAATGGCTTATTTATCGGATGCCTCTTAGCAATCAGTTCTACCATGGTTACATTGCCTATTCTAAGAGCGCAAGACGCTTTGAAAGCCAATTTTGCTCAAGTAGCGATAGGAATGCTCATCCTGGAGGATATTTTAGCGATATTGGTTTTGGTAATCCTTACCGGGGTAGGAGTAACAGGCAGGTTTGAATTAGAAGGAGCCTGGAAAGCTGTATTTTTTGTCGGTGTATTTATCGTATTTGTTTATTTCACTGGAAAGCTCGCTGCTCCTAGACTTTTAAGACTGTTAAGGAAGTTTGCTAATCCTGAAATGATCACTGTTGTGTCAGTTGCGCTTATTTTAGGCGTTGGGGAACTTGCAGAGCATTTTCATTTCTCCATAGCATTGGGTGCTTTCTTAGCGGGTTCTATCCTTTCCCAAAGTGAACTAGCCCATGAAATTGAAGATGCTATCGAACCTTTAAGAGACCTGTTTACCGCTGTATTCTTTGTGACTGTAGGCATGCGTATTGAACCTGATTTATTGGGGCACTATTGGTTAAGTATTTTGATTTTAACCTTGGTTGTTGTCGTCGGAAAAACTCTAATTGTTTGGATTGGTTTATTCCTTTCAGGTGAGAAACCGCGAACGGCTTTTAAAGCGGCAGTGTGCAAAGCGCAGATTGGGGAATTTAGTTTTGTTATTGCCGCTCTTGGTTTGAAGTACGAAATGACAGAACCCGGAATTATGTCTCTAGCTGTCGGCGTAGCTCTAGGTTCTATTTTAGTTGTACCCGCTTTAAGTAACAATGCCGGGAATGTATTTGACTCTATTGCAAAATATACACCTGCATTTCTCAAACAAATGGGTCTATTTTATAATAGAATTTTCTTATCCGTAAAAGGAAAAATAGAAAGAAGTGCTTTCCTGAAATTAATGAAAAAGCCATTAATTCAGATACTGGGATATTTTTTATTATTTAATGGAGTTCTCATTATAGCCTATTTGTCTGTTAATTATGTACGTCATCTTTCTTTCTTAGCAGATTTTGTTCTTTGGGTACAAGCTGGCATTTGGATTTTAGCCGCATTAATATCACTCCCTTTCTTGATTGCTATTATCAAAAATTTAGAGGTCATCGTTCTGTTAATTACGGAATCTGTTTTTACTCTTAAAGGAAGTCGTTTCCTCAATAGAGGCAATATGCGTAATATTATTAATACGAGCATTCTTTGCATTACAGTAATCTTTTTTGGTGGTATTTATCTTTCTGCAGCTTCTTCCTTTCTTCCCAAAGGAGTTGCCCTCTATGCTTTTATAGGCCTTGTTATTGTTTTTAGTTTCTTTTTTTGGAGACATATTGTTAGAGTCAATAGTCGATTAGAGCAGCTTTTTATTCAAAGTATTACCCATGAATTGAAATTAACTAATGAAGAACGCCGGGAAAAAATGTTAAAAGCCATTGCTCAAAAACATCCTTGGGGGATTGATTTATACGATGTTGAAATCAAGGATGATGCTATTGTTTGTGGAAAACAAGTACGTGAAATTAACCTTCGAGGTTTAACTGGCGTCACTATCGTCGGAATTTCTAGAGAAAATTTTACTGTATATGATCCAGGACCTGATATCCCCTTATTCCCAGGAGATCATCTCATTCTATTAGGCGACAAAGAACAAATCCAAAATGCACGAGATCTTTTATCTAAAAAAACCGAAGATAAAAGCATCGTTTCCACTGGAAAATTTGAAATTGATACAGTTTATTTACCAAGCGAGTCCCCCATTATCGGCAGCACTCTTGCCGATGCAGATATTCGGCGTACTTATAAAATCAGTGTTATCGGTATACAACGAGGAACCAAGAAAATTTTGTCCCCCGGACCCGATGAAATTTTTAAAGGTCGAGATATTTTGATCATCGTCGGAAGCAATAAGGCAATCAAATCCTTTAAAGAACAAATGGAAACAGGACACGAGACAACCCACGAATGAGATGAGACCATCCCCTCCTGTCATGCTCTATGACGGCGATTGTAAATTCTGCAAACGCTGGATCCAACGCTGGGCTCATCTTACTGAAGAACGTGTCACTTACTTGGCCTATCAAGATCATTTAAAAGAGTTCCCCCAAGTAACTGAAGAGGACTGCCGTAATGCCGTACAATTCATAGAATCTGATGGAACCGTTTATCAGGCAGCTGAAGCAGTGCTCAGAACTTTTTTGTACACTAAAAGTTATGGTTGGCTTTATCGATGGTATAAAAAAAGTAAACTTTTTGCTTCCTTTGCTGAATTGCTTTATAAAGCAGTTGCAAAAAATAGAGACTTTTTGTCTGGAATTGGTTTATAAATATCAGTGTCCATCTTGTTTTAATGATATACATATGTGTATTAATTAATTAATTTTTTTGATTTTGATTTTTTTTCATTTTTTTGCAAAAATTCTTTATTATGACTATAATAAAATAGTAGAAAGAAAGAATTGAAATTTTAAATAAATATTATGAAAAAAATAAATATAAAATTAATTGAAATATTATCACTATCATTTTTATTTGCGATGTTCAACTTAAGTGTTGTTGCACAGGCTGAAGAACTTGGACCCAAGAAAGACGAAGTAAAGCAAATTGATGTTAAGAGTAAATCTAAATATGCACTTTGGATATCTTTTACAGCTAATGCCGGTGATTGGTGGCAATACCGAGCAGACACTGTGCCTCCCGAAAATTCTGGAAAAACAGGACATTCTAACATGGCTATGGGAAATGAAGATACAAAATTCATCGTTGGATTAGATGCAAATAAAAATCAAAATCATCCAGAAATATCAAGAAACATACAATCTGGTCAAAATACAATTGAATATAATAAACCAATCCCAATAGAAATTAAAGGCGATAATAAAAAAGTTTATAGATTTACAGTCACCATACGGAAGGATTCCAATGGTATTCATGCATTAATTGAAGACGCTCAATAATTATTAAATAGCCATCGTCTTTTTTAAAATTCATATTTCATCATCTGCTGATACTATTCAAGTTCAGTTTAAATATTACATTCTATTTTGTCAGTGTATTCACTTTATATTGCAAGCTTTATAATTTTCTTATAGAATTGTATAAATTAATATTGATTTATTCGAATAAAGAATTTACTGTTTTATTTAATTTAAAATCTTGTAAAAAAATGAAAACAAATAGTAGTCATGGATCACATTCCACAATAAATAAACAGTCAGGCTTACAAAGCTATGATTTTAAAGTCAAATCTACAAAGCAAGTAACTTCTATAGAGCGGTGCCTTTAGGTTCTCGAGGAGTAGCCACCGAATGGAATCCAGATGGATTAAATGCAAAGCAACTACTTAGTCAAAAGTATAATGAAGGGTCTAAAAATCCTAGATCGACAGTTTTTGGGTATTTTTATACACCTAAGGTGCCTCTATCTCTCGGAAATACTCCATTGCCTGAACAAGTGTTTAAGGTCAGTCGAGGTTTTGATATTGCTGTAAGTATTACAAATCCTAATGATGACGATACAATTAGTGCTGGCCGTTTTTTACCTTATACGAAATTGGCACCCAAATTAGATGAGATAGTTGATAGAATGGTTAGTACTCCTTCTATAGATAATACCGATAGTCTCAAATCCGCTCGTCATCGTGTGGGTGGGGATATTATTCGAGTTGTGAGCGGTGCTGAAATTAAGGGCCATTATACGGAAGAAGAATGGCATGATTTAGCGGAATTTGCAATGGTTATAAGAGCAGATAAAGCTAGAGCTCCTAATAGTTCACGATATTATATCGATGATAATGTCAGAGATTATTCAACGAGTTTTACAGAAAGATTTGGTAATGGACCTCAGTCATTGTACGAAGGGGCTCCTAGAGGAGGTGCAAAAAAAATCAAGGAAAGACAAGTGCTCTATGTAAATTTTTCTGACGCAGCGAATACAGATACGCTCTCTGACGTGTGTCCCAAGAAACCTTCACGAAAGCAGTAAGACTCGTTCGATAGTCAATTAAAAGACTAGATGCTCTGAGTTATGCTGTGCAAATGAGTGAATTAACCATTAGTAGGCAATGTCGGTAACTTTCCTTCTTGATGTATCATTTCAAGTGCATTGCCAAGATTACTTTTTGAAATTTTTATTTCCTGTCTTTGGGTAAGGTCTTTGATCGTTACGCTATTTTCTTGAACTTCATCTGGACCGTAGATAAGCGCGAATTTAGCTCCAATATCGCTAGCTTGCTTAATTTGTTTATTTAGGGACATATCTTTCAGAGGATACTCAACTCGATATCCTTTTTTGCGCATTTGGCTGATATCATGCAGCGCGACCATTCGGCACTCATGATCTGCAGTTATCACATAAAAATCAGGAGCTTCGACATACTTTGGAATTAAATGTTTCAGTTCTAAAAAATCTCTCAAGGTAACGTCTCCCATTGCCCAACCGACTGCCGGCAAATCAGGACCTCCCAGTTTCTTTACTAAATTGTCATATCGTCCTCCACCCGCTATTGAACGTCCTTCCCCTATCAGTTGAAAGGCTTCGAAAACAAATCCGGTGTAATACGCAAGCCCTCTTACAATAGTAAGGTCTATTTTAATAAATGGCATCAATTCAAGGGCACTTAAGATTTCAATCAGGCACTTCCATTCTTCAAGACGCTTTTCTATATTATCGCTCGTTTTTCTTGAATTCCCATCCTTAAAAAAATCTTGTATCGCTTCCAATGTATTGAGTTTCGCAAGTTTTTTTGCTTCATTAAAGAATATTTCAGCTTTATTCCCAAAATATAGATTTAAAAGTTCAATTGTTTTTTCAGGCTTTTCTCGTTCAATTTTATCAATAATAGCAAGGACTTTAGCAATGGCTTCCGTATCTTCAATATCCCATGTATGCAGAAAATAGACCCAAAGATTTCTATCGCTTAGCCGAATGCAAAAATCTTCATCTCTGAATCCAAAACTAATTAAACTTTGAATTAACAATGCTATAGATTCAGCATCAGCAGAAGGGCCAACTTCACCAAAAATGTCTGCATTGAATTGATAAAATGATCTGAGTCTTCCTTTTTGAGGACGTTCGTAACGAAAATTTTCCGAGATATTGAACCATTTTATAGGCTTTGCCATACCATTTGCCTTTGCACCTATTAGCCTTGCAAGTGAAGGAGTCATCTCCGGTCTTAGCGTAATAGCCCGTCCACCCTTATCCACAAAATTAAAAAGCTGAGTAACAATCTCTTCCCCAGATTTTGTCGTGAGTAATTCCAATGGTTCAAGCAGAGGCGCATCATATTCTTGGAAACCAAACAAACGTGCAGATTGCCGCCATATCCTGAAAATATGGTTTCTTATAAAACAATCCTCAGGATAGAAGTCTCGAAACCCCGGTAAACTTTGAAACATTATAAATTGCTTTGAATTATGTTAAATGAATTTACTTAATCTTTCGGAGTTTGAGACACCATCGTATGCTTAAGATTTTTTCCCGCGATAAATTTTATGACTGTACGTTCGGGAATAATAACATCTTTTTCAGGCTTATTGGGATTGCGGCCAATTCTGCTTTTTCTATGTTTTATTTTGAAGACGCCAAAATTGCGTAATTCTACATTGCGCCCACCCTGTAATCCTTCAGCAATAGTATCTAAGGTAAGTTGCACAACATCTAAAATATCTTTTTGGGATAATTCATTAAGTTTCGAATGGATTTTTAAGACAATTTCTCTTTTCGTAAGATTTTTGGTCATTTTGTTTGAGATGTAATGGATATTCTTGCAGTTTTTAATTTTAATGCTTTAATAAAATAAAATCATGTATGATAGTATAATCAATTCAAGTCAAATCTTAAAATTTATGAGTGAAAAAGAAAAAGGCAGCCAACTAGAGGAACTCCAAAAACAGCTCAAAGAGGCTTTAAAAAATACAAGTTTTACATTCCCCTTTTCTTACCAAGAGGATAACGACGACGATAATGAAAAACAAGAAACTCCACCCAATAACCCAAATATTGAAATACCTTCTACAGAAGAAGAAATTCTTCGCCGTATTAGAGATTTTAATTTAAAACCCCGTGAAATTAGGGATTATCTCAACCGCTTTGTCGTCAAACAAGAAGAAGCTAAAAAAGTACTTTCTGTTGCGATTTGTGATCATTTTAATCACGTTCGCCAATGCATCGAAGATCCTTCTCTTTTAGAACAAGACTATAGTAAGCAAAATATTCTTCTCCTAGGACCTACAGGGGTTGGTAAAACCTACTTAATGCGCAATATCGCAAAATTGATTGGTGTACCCTTCGTTAAAGCTGATGCAACTAAATTTTCTGAAACAGGCTATGTGGGTGCCGACGTCGAAGACTTAGTTCGCGATCTTGTAAAGGTTGCCAATGGAAACGTAGAACTTGCACAATATGGTATTATTTATATTGATGAAATTGATAAAATTGCTAGCGAGGCAGCCGGACAGGTTAAAGATGTTTCAGGCCGCGGAGTACAAATCAATTTATTGAAGCTGATGGAGGAAACGGAAGTCAATCTCTTTAGTCCAACCGATATGATGGCTCAAATGCGCGCCATGATGGATGTCTCTGGTACTAAGAAAGGTAAGAAAAAATCAATTAATACACGCCATATCTTATTTATTGTCAGTGGTGCTTTTGATAAACTTGCTGAAGAAGTTAAAAGACGAGTCGACCGTTCAGAAATTGGCTTCAGCCGTGGACCTTCCTTATTAGCTGACAACATGGATAGATATTTAAGAGAAGCATCGACAATCGATTTTATCAAATATGGCTTTGAACCTGAGTTTATTGGACGTTTACCCGTTCGTGTTTCATGCGAATCTTTAAATAAAGAAGATTTAGCCCGTATTTTGACCTCCTCTGAAGGTTCTATTTTAAAGCAATACCATTTAGATTTTAAAGGTTATGGAATTGATTTTGATATTACCGATGAAGCTATTCTTGAGGTAGCCAGTCGAGCTGCCGTCGAAAAAACCGGGGCTCGTGGGCTTTTAACTGTTTTGGAACGTATTTTTAGAAATTATAAATTCGATCTACCTTCAACAGCAATTAAACACTTTGAAGTTTCAACCAACACCATAGCCCATCCTGAAGTAACGCTTAAAAAAATCTTGCTTGAAAATAAGCACCTTCAAAAAGATGTTTTGCGTGACGATTTGAACCGCTTTGCTGATCAATTTGAAAAAGAGCATGGCCTTGTTTTAGAATTTGATGAAGAAGCTATCAATGTCTTAATAGAAGCTTCGATCGAAGAAGATAAGACCATTAGAGCCATTTGTGAAGATCGCCTTAAAGATTTCCAGCACGGATTACAGATTATTTCTCGCAATACCGGTAAAATCCATTTTATTGTTGATAAAGATACGGTTCTTAATCCAGACAAACGCCTATCTGAATGGGTTGTTGCAAGTTTTAAGGAAAAGGCAGAAAAAACAGACGAGACTAAATAAGCTAGATGTCAAATGCTCAAGCAGTAAATGAAATGTTTGGCCAAATTGCGACTCGTTACGATTTTGCCAATCATTTATTAAGTGGAGGTTTTGACTACTATTGGCGTTATAAATTAGTATCTTTTGTTAAAAAGCATAATCCCAGTTGTATTGTAGATTTAGCGACTGGCAGCGGTGATGTCGCGTTTGCCTTAAAGAAAGCTTTAGGTAAAAAAACTCAAGTGATTGGTCTTGATTTTTGCCGACCAATGCTCGAGCTTGCGCAATCAAAAAAAGCTAAATACAATTATGGAAAAGATCTTATTTTTGATTATGGAGATTGCCTAGAGTTACCTTTAGCAGATCAATCAGTAGATGTTCTAACTATTGCTTTTGGCTTTCGCAATTTACAAGATCGTCACAAAGGTCTCGAGGAAATGTACCGCGTACTTAAACGGGGTGGGGCACTTTTTATTTTAGAGTTTACGCAACCCATATTTTGTTTTCGTACTTTGTATTATTTTTATCTGAAGAATATTCTTCCGCGACTTGCAAATTTGATTACAGGTCGGCAAGACGCTTATAATTATTTAGCTGATTCCATTAAAAAATTTCCTAACAAAGAAACATTGAAGATAGAAATAAGCAAAGTTGGCTTTACTCATATTGAAGCTTATTCGATGACTGCATCAATTGTAGCCATTCACAGTGCAATAAAATCATAAAAAGACACTCATGAATCGCTCAACTTAGGCAAAGTTAAAACAAGTGGCTTAAACCCAGTGTATTCTAAAAATTTAAGGAAATTTTCCCGAGAAATAGTTGTAGTCCTATTATTCCTTAATGGATGGAAATTAAGAAGTTCATAGTGCATCATCTCTTTATCGAGAATCACCTGAATATTATTTCCCGAAGCATTGATTAACGAAAAAGGAGTTACATGACCTGGTTCTACACCTAATTGTGATTCCAATTGTTCATCAGATGCAAAAGATAAAGAGCCGCAACCCAGTTCTTTAGCAAAGACTTTCAGATTTAGCCGTTTATCATCCAGCATGCTCACCAAATAATAAACATCCTTTTTACTTTTTAAAAAGAGATTTTTGTTATGTGCACCCGGTATGGAAACTTTAAGAAAATCTGCTTCAGAAGCGCTAAAAACAGGTTCATGTGTAGATGTAATGACTTCTATGTTCAATTGCGCAAAAATTTCAAATAAATCTTCTGGAGTTTTCATGAGCGAGCTTAATGCAAAGTGTTACGTAAAAATTTTAATGAGAATCGTTAATGCGAATCTAAATCAGGCCATTTTTCAAGTTTTCGTTGCAAGGTTCTTCTGCTGATCCCTAAAATTTCAGCAGCAAGAGTGCGATTCCCTTTTGCTCGCGCAAGAGCGCTTTGGAAAAGATTTTTTTCATTTTCTTTCAGCGATAAAGGAGCAACAGGCTCACTCGAAGAACTTGATTGATAAAAGTGGGATTCCAAATCTTTTCCAGCAATGACTTGCCCTTGCTTCATAATAACAAGATGTTCACAAAAATTCCGTAATTCCCTAATATTTCCCGGCCAACCATAATTCTTCAATATTTCTATAGCTTCAGTACTGAGACGTGCCGCTTTTACACCATTTTCTTTACTATACAAAGAAATATAATAATCTAAAAGAATAGGAATATCCGAGATTCGCTCACGCAGAGAGGGTAAGTGGATTTTAATAACATTAAGCCTGTAATACAAGTCCTCACGAAAGTCTCCTTTCTTAACCATTTGTTCTAAATTGCGATTGGTAGCACAAATCAAACGTACATCAACAGACACCGTTTTAGACGTTCCTAGGGGTTCAAAAGTTTTTGTTTCTAGAAATCTCAGTAGCTTTACTTGCATTGAAAGATCAATTTCTCCAATTTCATCCAGGAACAACGTACCCCCATCTGCAGCCTCAAAACGGCCAATTCGTTTTTGCGTTGCACCTGTAAAAGCACCTTTCTCATGACCAAAAAGTTCACTTTCCAATAAATTCGCCGGCAAAGCTGCACAATGAACGGCAATGAATGGTTTACGTGCCCGAAGGCTGTTTTGATGCAGCATTTGGGCAAATAATTCCTTCCCTGTACCCGTTTCACCTTGTAATAATATTGTTGCCTTTGTAGGAGCTACCTGTTCAAGTTGCTTTAAAGATTTCTGTAAACTTACTGCATTGCCAATAATTTTGGTATTCAATTTGTACTTGTCATCCAAACGCTCATGCAAAACAAGATTTTCTTTTTCAATTTCTTTTGACTTCAGGGCTCGTTTAATAATAATTTCTAGCTTTTCAAGACTAACAGGTTTTGTTAGAAAATCATACGCTCCGCGTTTCATCGCTTCGACTGCTGTTTCAACGCTACCATAAGCCGTCATCATGATGCAAAAAGGTTTATTAGGCAAAGTCATAGCTTTTTCAATCACCGATAAACCCGACTTCCCCCCGCC
>JABDAI010000033.1 GCA_013289195.1 Verrucomicrobiota bacterium | reverse complement strand
GGACTACAAAATCAAGTGCCATCTGGAAATATCTTCGGCGGAGAAAAAGTAGACAATACTCTTAGAGATGCCTCATTAGGAGGCATAACTGCTGTTATGAATCGATTTGCTGAAAGAATTGAAAAAGAAATCGACATCAACGGTTTTTACACCCGAGTTCCTGCTGGGAAACAATTCTATTTATATGTCCAACAAAACATTAATCCAGATGACTGGAATATAGCAGAAAGCTTTAAGGAGAAGGAAATTTCTATTGAAGATGCCGACGCTTGGATCGAAAAAATTAAAACACTTAAAGATAATTTGATTTAGAAAGAGAGCAGAACGATGAAAATATTAATTGTTACTTTATTATTGTTAATAGGTATATTCATAACTGGATGCTATCAAGCACATTCCCCCCACCCTCCCCTGGAATCGACTATTACACCTTTTGAAAATGAACTATGTACACCTCCTCAATCAATACCTATAAACAATGAAGCTAATGTCAGACTCCCTGAACGCATAAAAGCCTATGCAGTAAATCGATATATTGACCCGGCTAACCCAAGGATTATGCATGAACGACACGTTATGTATCGCATTGAAGAAGATCCTACTTGGCAACTAGCTACTGATGAAAGCAGACAAATTCTTATTGGCAATACATTGACTGATGGGAAATTGAACTATAACCCAGTTTTAATGGAAAAGGAATTGGCCTTAGAACTCCAACATCAGCGTATTATCAATGAAGTCCTTCAATCTCATAGCGACATGCTAATCGATACAGGAGCTAACCTTCATAAGGATCATGCAATCATGCTCGAACGCTCAGAACAACTCAGAAAAGCTCTTGAAGAACAAGGTAAGATTATTGCTGAAATGAAAGAGAGATTGGATAGTAAAAATTGAAAACTTCACAAAGTGCTATCTACTTTTTCATTCAATATTACGGACACCAGAAAAATTTGGGCTTAATTAGTTTTTCTTGATCATGACGTTCATTCGTTTATTGGACCTCAATTCGGAGCTCCCCTATTTAAAGAACTAAGCAATAGATTAGCCTAAAATAATTACAACTTCGTTTGTAAAAAATTGAATCTATAGATCCTGGTGTTGCAGCCTATAATTTTGTTCAATACTTTCTATTCGTTCCTTTCTTTCGTTCATTCCCATATATTCGACGTGTTTAAAAATATGTTCTTCAAATGATTTATCATTCGCCATCGCTCTCACACAAGCTTCGACTATAAGACCATCTACAAAAAACTCCGGATGTTTTATAGCTATCTTTTTGACTAATTCGGAATTCTCTTGAGTGAAAAATTCCGCTATCTTATAAGGTTTTTCTTCAGATTCCATAATTCCAAGGTTCATAGCTTCAAAGCATAGCATTTGCACGATTTCTATGTTGCTGTCATCGTGACCTAATTCTTGCAACTTTTTCTTAAGATAGATTCTATCCATATAACCTTTAACTCCATAATTTACTATAAACCAATCATAACTCCATCCATAGCTACCTACGGCTTGTACTATCTTATCTAAAACATCTTTTTGAATTTTTTGTTTTACTTCTAATAAATCATCTTTGATTTCTCCACGAGAAGTAATAATCCACCTGCATTCAGAACCTATTTTATTTCCACCCACACACTCTTCTTCCTGTAGTGTTTGTGCATTGTTTTGATTGATAAAAAACTTAGGTTGCAATAATTCTATGACAGATTTTAACTTTTTTGTTTCTTCATGGTTTTCTCCAAGTGCAACCGAACAAATGCTATAAGCTTGTTTCATACATTCTAAATATTTGTGCTCGTCTCCTATTTTTCTATAAGCTTTTCCTACATCATTTAGTAAAATTGCTACATTACCGTTATTCTCAGAAAATAGTGATTGATACATCTTTAGCGCATCCTCTAGATATTTTAATCCCTTTTGAATGCCTTTTTTGCCTCCCAATTCTTGATAAGCACGTCCTATAAAATGAAGTGAGCGTGCTACATCAGGATGATTTCTACGAAATAGCTCTTGATACATTTCTAGCGCATCCTTATGATATATCAATCCTTTTCGAACATTCCCTTCTCCTCCTACAGATATATAAGCATGTCCAACTATATGAAGCATTTCTGCTACATTAGGATGATTCCCAGGAAATACGATTTTATCCATTTTTAGTGCATCCTCCAAATATTTCAATCCCTTTTGAATATTTTCTTCTTCTCCCAAGTCTTTATAAGCCAATCCAATGGTACTCAATAAGACTGCTACATTATTGTGATTTTCAGGCAATAATGTTTGCCACATCTTGAGCGCATCTTCAAGATACTTTAACCCATTTTGAATATTCTTTTCTCCTCCTTTGTTTTTATAAGCAAATCCAATATTACTCAATGAGCTCGCAACGTTGGGATTGTTTCCTGGAAACAATGCTTGGCGCATTGTAAGTGCATCTTGCAGATATTGTAATCCTTTTTGAAAATTTTCTTCTCCTCCTAAGTTTATATAAGCAAATCCAACACTAGTAAGTGAGCTTGCTACATCAGAATGATTCCCAGAAAATAACGCTTGGTTCATTTTTAACCCATCCTCATCGTATTTTAATCCCTTTTGAACATTCTCTTCTCCTCCTAATTGTGGATAAGCAAATCCCAAACGATGAAGCGAACTTGCAACATTTGAATGATTACTTTGGTAAACCTCTTTTTGATAATTTAATGTTTCTTCCCAGTAATATATTGCTTCCTTATAATCAAACATTATTTCAGAATTATAGTATCCGATTTTTGATAAAAGATTTCCTCTCTTAGCAAAAGATAAATTTATTTTCTTTGCTTCTTTGACCACCATTTTTGCATGATTGACCCATTTTTTTGCTTCCTGCCAATTTTCTGAGTTCTTGTGAACTAGTGGAAATACTTTATCGAGTTCCGCAATCAACTTTTCCATTATTTCGGCAACCTGAGTTTGGTTTTCTTCAACCAACGCTTTTTTGGTTTCGTTTTGTATGATTCTATGACTCACTTTCAATATTTTTTGGCTTCCTTCACTGATTACATCCACTAAAGATAATTCCCCTAGCTTGTTTACCGCTTTCTGCAAAACATCTCTTTTTTTTCCGATTATATTCTGGATAAATTCTTCTGGTACGCCTTCTGCATCAAGATAGGCTAAGAATTTCAGTAATCGCCAACCTTCGTAACATTCGTTTTTTAAATCTCGAAATAATAACTCCACTTCAGGGTAAATTTCAGGATCATGCTTTCGACCTTTTTGAATCTCTTCATATTCTTGTAGAAATTCATCAACACTCTTTAGATTGTTCCTTTTCAAATAAGCTACGACTTTGGCTAATCTAAACGGAGACTCAGTAACTGTATCTACTAGTTGTGCCGCTTCCTTTTCATTTTTTCCAAGCGCTTCCTTTAAATAAGATATTGCTTCTGATTTACTGAAGCCTTCCATCATTATTGGCTGAATTCCTTCTAATATCTTAGGATTTCTTGCAGTGATTATTACTTTCGTATAAGGCGGAAGATTCTTTAAATATTGTTGAATTTTTTCTTCTTCCACATTATCAAAAATCAATAATTTCTGCTTCTTGGCAAGTCGTTCAAGACCTCCATAGCCTAAATCTCTAATTTTTTCAGGATGTAAGTTGTCAGTTGGAATCTTCAAATCCTTTGCTAATTGAAAAAATTCTTCTTCCAGTTGCGTACCTTTTATCCACCTAACCTGCCAACCTTCTTTTTTTCGATCTATTCCAAATTTTTCAGCTAAAGTACTTTTACCCATTCCCCCTGCTCCACTAATCACAACTACCCGATCCTTAATTAATTTATCTGCTAATTCTTTTTCCTTAGCGCGAATCCCTATATAATGCGGTATTTTCCAAGAAAGATTGTCAGGTAATGATGTTATTTTTTTATCTGTAAATTGCCAAAACTCTTGTAAATTTTTTGGTATTACCCGTAGCAATCTTTGTGCCCTTTGCCGGATATCTTCAACATTATAGCCTGACCCAGGCCACAAAAAATGGTCCTTACCATTTTGCTCAATTGTATAAGTTGTTAGCAGTTCTTCCAATTGAGTCTGAACTATTGAAAGAGAAAGTTCTTTTAATTCTACTTTATATTTATACAGGTCATAGAGATAGTCATCTATACGGCCTTTTTGTAAATCCATTTTATTAATATCACCTTCTCTATATTTTGCCTTTCCGATTAATGCAAATCGTTTATCTGCAATTGCTTTTCTCTTCGACTCTAAAAGCTCAGATAATGGCACAGCATCTTCTTGTTCTAGATCTATATTTGCAAAATATGCCCAATATTCGTCCATATTTATATTTTTAAAATTAAGGAGCAAATCTACCACTGTCATGAGTGTACTATCGGCAAAAAGATATCTCGCGCTTTTTACCCCCAACCAGGCCGTAGGTAATGGAATACCTCCATATTGAAGAATATTGGTTAAAGTTTCATCGGTTTTGATAGAAAAATCTCTTGCTTCCCCAAGATACTCCATTTTAGGCCAGTTTGCCATTCGTTTATACTTTTTTGGTTTACCTGTTTCAGGATCAAACGTTGCGAGTATGCCAGTTAACATATGTCCTTCAGCTGCTAAGAGCCCTTCAATTTTATCCCCTATTTTGGTTTTTATAAAACTAGGTATCTTCTTATTTATCGAATCTGTATAAACCATCTCAGGTGAGATTCTATAAATTCTACCAACATGCCTGTTACAGGAATTTACAGGATTGGGTATTGCTAAGTAAGTAACTATATCTATATCTTTTAAATTTACTTGAGTATCCCTGCTTGCTATATTGGATTTCCAATTTTCCATCATAGGCTTGGTCCCAGGACTATCAAAGGTCACTGCTTTAATATCGCGATAATGAAAATGATCATAGCTATAAAATGCACTCATTTCTGCAAGCCATGCCCCTAATGAATGTCCTGTAAACGATAATCGATATCCTAATTTCTTTGCCTTTTCTACAGCCTCCTTTGTAGCTTCATAGTTCCGTGCTTGCTGACCAACTATTATTTGGCCAACTAGTATTTCTCTTAGATTTACATTCCAATCGCTATGTTTTTTAGATAAGTCAGTAATTACACCGCTTGCACCTCCTTCTGTCCCTCTGTTAGCTAAAACAACTTGATGTGTTTTGTTATTTTGATAAATAACGCCATAATATCCAGTTTCAGAAACATTGTCATGAACACTTACGACATGCCAATCTTCTAAATCCTTTTTTATCTTGTCATCCAATATAAGATCATTCAAAACAACTGATTCATTCAGTGGGGCATCAATATATGCGTGAAAACTTAGTAATGCGTGGATATAGTCATTTGGATAATGCCTATAGTTTCTGTTATTTTCTATTAACCTATTTTCGATATCTGCTAAAATAGGATCTGGAATCTGATCTTCATGCCAAGTAATATAACCTAATTCCGTATTCTCTTTAAGGGAATCATATATTGCTTTTAATTCTACTTCTGTAAGTGCATACTCCATTTCCAATGACTGCAAAGCTGGATCATCCCTTCTCAAATAAAGACTTATTTCCTCAAAATTATCTTTTGTCATCGGAACTTGTACTGCATTAACCTTATTATTAATTAAAACAATACCCAAAATACTCATTATTATCACTAGCTGGAGAAGCTTAACCCGTAACTTTATTAAATCTTTTTTAAAACAATTTCCTAATTTATTGATCATTTCTAAAATGTATTTAAAATTCCGTTTAAAAAAACATACATACGAAAACGCTTTTTTAATTATTTTTGATTAAAACTTAATATTTTTTATTTTTCAAGATATTAATAAATTTGCTTCAATATCCTTAATATTAGATTATGCTACTAATCATGCTTGCTATCTTTTTGCATATGAAATTCTCCCCTTTGGAACCACATGCATTAAGAATTCTATTGGCGAATCGCACTTTTCATTGCACCTCTAGAACTAAAATCGTATCCGAATCAGCTTGACATTTTCCCATAAGAATGCATCTTTGAAGAATCTTTAATAAGATTAAACCATTAAACGATCCACTTGCTCAAGCTTTTCCACCAAATCATCCACCCTCCGTTAGCAATCAAGTTTCGGATGCTAGAAAAACGTATGATTTAGAAATCAAAAATATAGCAGAATCGCTTTTTAAAAGAGAAGCTAAAGATTTGCCTAAACTCATTTTAGGCATTCTATTTAAACTCGACTTAAGAAGCTTACTGATAGCTCGATTAGTTGCAAAAGGATTTTATCATCTTGCTACGACTACATTCTTTATAGGCGCTCCTAGTCCTTTATCAAATAAATCAATTATTGCTTTTAAATTTAGTGAAATATGTCCAACTATTGATTCATCTACACAAGCAAAACTTAATTTTTCTCAAAATAATACAATAGGATGGGTAGTAAAAATAAAAGACCACAATGAACTATCTTCATTACAAACATTTCTTTTTGATCCATCCAATAAAAAAGTTATTGATAATATTGAAGTCTTAGATTGCAAGGAACTTTCTATCAATAGAAATACTGCAGGAATCCTTAATACACTACTTTTGGCATCTTTTTCGGGCAACCAGCGTCGTATTCCTCAACTTAATGGTATTATTCTTGGAAATATTATTGAAAGCTGCATATTAATATTACCTGATTCATTTAATCATAATACAAACCTGACAATTGGACATGTTTTGGATGGTAAAGCTCTTGAAATCATCGGTTTAGCTAACAATCTTTCGACTTTTTCGATTGGAAATATTGAAAAAAATGCAAGCTTCAAATTATCAGCTACATTGAATAACCTTTCCTCATTGACTATGGGATATCTTCAGCCAGATTCTACTTCAATATTACCTAAGGTACTTGATTCTCTTACTGCATTAACTGTTGAATGTTATAATCATCCCTCTCTTTTTGAGCTCCCTTGCGCACTTAATAATCTTACTATTCTTACTATAGGAAGGGTTAATTCTTCAGATAACACTGTAATTAAGTTACCAGACTCTCTAAATAATCTTACTACACTTACTATAGAATATATTGATCATTCAGGTAACACTGTAATTAAGTTACCAGACTCTCTAAATAATCTTAGAAATTTGAGAATCGGTTGTTTTTATAACAAAATTACTAGCAGAACTATTGTGCAATTGCCAAAATCGCTTGATAATCTTACCAATCTTTTTATTGGTAGGGCCTTTGGGGCCTACCCAAATGCAATAAATTTACCGAACGCACTTAACAACCTTGAAACATTTTCAATTGGCAATATATCCGATATTAATCTACCAAATTCATTGAATAAACTTACAATGCTTTCTATTGCTTGTGTTAATTCGGATTTAAAATTATCCAATGCATTACACAACCTTAAAACGATCTATATTAACAAGATTGGATATAAAACTATTGAAATAACAGATGTACTCGCTAATTTGGAAATTCTCAACATTCGAAGTATAAGATCAGGTGGTGACCTTAAGTTATCTAGTTCGCTTAATAATTTAACTACACTTGCTATTACAGATATTGACGGTGCTACAATTGTATTACCAGAACTAAAAAACCTCATGACTCTTATTTATCGGAAACCTTTGTGCTGTTCGAACGCAAAAATGTCCTCTATTGATACTGCCAAATTCACTGCCTAATCTTACTACACTGATTTTTGGCAATATTGGTTCTACTATCAATCTACCATTCATGCTTAAGAATCTTAGAATTTGCACAATAAAAAATATTGATGATAACGTTGCTCTTGAGTTTCCAAACGAACTGAATCAACTTGTATCATTTACAGCTGGCAATATCGGAAAAAATTCTAGTCTTAAATTACCCAAAACACTTGATAATCTAATTATCTTTACTTTAGGCAATATTCATCCTGATGCTCAAATACAATTACCAACCTTGGCTAAGAATCTTAATCAGTTGACTGTAGGAAAAGTCCATAAACAAGATGTTCAGAAGCAAATAGAGTTGATAGGAAACAAATACGGTCACCCAATTTTTTCTCAAACATCGTAACAAAAGGGGAAACATCATTAAATGAGTCGACTCCCTGTAATTTCTTATGCCGAAATCTTTCTCTACTCCAACATAAGCTACTCTTTACTGACATTTTTCCCGCGCATTGCTCGATACTCCCTCTCATATGCCGCCATTAACATTTTTTCCTCTGACTTTGTATAGGCTATTTCCGTTCCATCAGTACATACTACATACTCAATAGGACCTCTTGCAGTTATTTGTGTTAGATGATGACTCTTTTTTTTACCTGCAGTCTTGACCTTGTCTTTATCAATTTGCTCTTTCAGCTGTCTGGCCGTTTTTTCTTTTGTCATAAGGCTACTAATTGAAGGTTTTCTACTGTTATTGTTATATCGTCATTCTCATTGTGATTTGCATTTAATTGCCAATTCACTAGAGCATTTCCTATGTGCTTTTCAATCGTACTACGCATCATTCGCGCTCCTAGTTCTTTAGTATATCCCTTTTGAATCAGAAAATTAAAAACATTATCACTCACTTTCAATTTCTTCCCTAAGATCTTAGTCAAATAGTCGAGTTCTCCATCTAACATTCTTCTACAAATGCCTAGTTGTGCCGGATAGGACAATCTTGTAAAGACTACAACTTCGTCGAATCTAGCAAACAATTCAGAGCTAAAATATTTCCTAGCACAATGTTCTACACAGCGTCGAGTAGTGATATGATTCGAAGTTTCCATTTGTGCCACATTACTTCCACCTAAATTGCTTGTAAAAAAGATATAAAACTGACTTAGATTCTTGGTCTGACCATTAGACATAGTTATCCTACCTGCATCTAAAGCCGAAAGAAATATTGTAGTCAAGGATCGATGAGCCTTTTCTATCTCATCAAAAAGCAATATTCCCCCACCCTCTTCATTAAGCTCGTCAATAGCATCTCCCAAAAGTCCTTGCTCGGTCTTATCGGCTCCAAGAAGCCAATTTAAAGATTCTTGTCTTTGATATTCAGCCATATCAAAACGCTTTACCCTACTTAAATTTTCGTAAAGAAATTCCGCAAGTGAAAGCACAACCTCTGTCTTACCTACTCCTGTGGGACCTAATAATAACATCCCAGATTTTGGCCTCTGAATCTTTCTTAATCCAAGTTCCGCTCTTAATACAGCATCGGAAATTATCTTTATAGACTCCTCTTGTCCAATAATTCTATCTGAGAGAAATTCTTCTAACTTCTTTAACTGATCTCTTTTAAGCATACCGAATAACCACTATCTTTTTTTTCCAATTTGAATTTGGGCCTTTCTTCAGGATAATATTGTTTATAAGCACCCATCAGAAAGACCCCTTCTCCACGATTAATGACCGAAATCTTTTCTCCTTTTTTTATAAGTTCCAGTTTTTCGGTATATTCTTTATGGAGATTTTTAAGATCATATTGGTGGTCTTTGGTTCTTGTTTTTTTCTCATTTAAGTATATTGAATAACCATTATCTTTTTTCTCTAGTTTGAGTTTACCCGATTCTTCAGGATAAAGTTTATTATAAACACTTATCAAAAAGACTCCCTGTCCACGATTAATAACCGAAATTTTTTCTCTTTTTTTTATAAGTTCCAGTTTTTCTAAATATATTTTATCAAGATTTTCGAGATTATATTGATTGTCCCCAGTAACCATCTTTTTTTGCTTTTTTAAATAAATCTTCCAAGTGTTGTCGTTAATTTTTATGGTACCAATTTGATGTCCACTATTTTTTGTAGCATTTTGCATTTTAATAAGTTCTGCTCGATCATGCACCAATACCACAGCCCCCTCTTTATCCATAAAATCCAAAATATAATTGTAATTCGGTCGAAGAAACGGTGTTTTCAAATCTATATTTATAATATCCGTCATCACTTAATTGTTTATTTTTGCTTGAAAAAAGCGAGAAGTTTTTGGTTGACGAGGGTAATCTTAATTCATTAAACAATTCATTATGCTATTGATTTTACAATAGCATAATGAATATATGAAAGAATACAATCAAAAACCAATCGCAAAATCAGGAAACATAGCGGTATGGCCTGCCAAAGAACTAATCAATGGTAAAAAGGTGTACCCTGTTTCTTTCGAAAAACCAGAAAGTCAGCGAACCTTCGTTTCAGTATTTCCAAAAATTGCAGGCCATGAGCTAAAGCCCGAAGAAATTCTGTCACTTAGTCAAGGAATTCCAGTCACAATCCAAAGTGAGAATCAATATGGACCTACACTCTGTACCATTGTCAATCGTCGTATTGAAACCAAAATTATTGAACAAGAGAATACCTCACATACTAACTATACTATGATACTGGGAGCTGCTTTCCATAAACTAGATAAGGAAGGTCACACTTGGGGATATAACATTAACTGTAATGGAGCTCGAATAAGCTTTTATGCAGACTCAGGTGATGTCAAAACCGATAGAAATATCATTCTAACACCCCAAGATTGCTTCAAACTCTTAGATGGTCAAACCATTATAAAAGGCAATTTGGAGGCCCATCTGAGTAAAATTGAGCATGTCAAAAACACAGCCAATGAAGATAGTGGTGTAGAAGATAGAACCTATAAAACCGCTAGACTAGAAATCCAAAAGATTGACCGCCAACATAATTTCCACCTTCGAGAAAATACAGAATCTAATCAAGTACTGGAATCTATAAAGATATAAACTAGTAAATACAAATTAAAAATAATATACTATGAAGTTGCAGAGGCACTAAAAAAATTTAGTGCCTCTTTTCTTAGTAAATTTAATTAAAATTTCTTGAAAAAAAGTAATTTTAATATATTTTCATCTTTGATTTCTAACATTACATTTTTGCTCAAAATGGAAGAAAACTTCATTATAATTATTAATAATCCGTAATAAGAATAAATAAAACAATGCGAAGAATTTTACATATGTAATTATTTAAAAACAAAAAATGGAAACACTAAATCCATTAGATTATATTATCATTTTTGTCTATTTTTCAATTACCTTACTAATGGGGTTATGGTTCATAGCGAAAAGTAAAAAGACTGCAATTGAATTTGCGATTGCTGATAAAAAAATTTCTGGATGGATATTAGGCTGTTCATTAATGGTTACATATATAAGCAGTATTGCATTTTTGGCAATGCCAGCTAAAACATTTTCTTCTAACTGGTCCGCATATGCTATGGGTCTTTCTTCTCCTATTTTAGCATGGTTAACTGTAAAATATTTCATCCCTTTTTATAGATCAACCAATGATATCTGTTCATATTCCCATTTACGTAGAAGATTTGGAAATTGGGCATCAATTTATGCAGTTATTTGCTTAATTTTATCAAATATAATATGGATGGGAACTATTTTATATTTACTAGCTATGGCATTATCTATGATGACAGGAGTAGAAAGTAAATATATTATTATTATTACCGGCACAGTTGTGACTGCATACACTTGTATGGGAGGAATCAAAGCTGTAATATGGACAGATGTCTTACAATGCTTTATTTTAATAGTTGGTGCTCTAATTTGTCTATATTACATTTTGTCATTAATTCCAGGAGGCATAGAACAAGCTCACGAAATTGCTATGGCAAATGATAAATTTTCGTTTGGAAATTTTAAATTTAACTTTTTTGAATCTACTTTTTGGGTATACTTAATTACTGGATTCACTTTAAATTTACAAACATTTGGCATAAATCAAGGATTTGTTCAAAGATATTTTTCCGCTAAATCTCAAAAAGCAGCTTCTTCTAGCATACAAATTGCAACTCTATTATATCTTTTCATAACTGCCTTATTTTTCCTAATTGGTACTTATTTATTTTCTTTCTACCAAATATTTCCAGATCGATTACCTAATGAAATTGTTGAACAAGGTACCGAATTTATATACCCTCATTTCCTAATGAAAGAATTGCCAGTTGGAATAAAAGGTCTTGTAATTACTGCCATTTTAGCGGCAGCTATGAGCAGCATTGATAGTGGAATTAATTGCATAGCAACAGCCATATATAGTGAAATATATATTCCTATCATGGAATATAAACATAAATCGGTAAAATCAATAAATATTTTATATATATTTTCTGCTTTATCTGGAATTTTATCCATTGCTACAGCTGAAATATTGAAAAATTCTCAATCACTCTTAGATGCATGGTGGGCAATGGATTCGATATTTAGTGGAGGAACTTTGGGTCTATTTATTTTAGCTTTCATTTCAAAAAAAGCAAAAAAACCAGCTGCACTGATGGCTGTTACATTAGGCACAACTATTATTGTTTGGATCGCATTATCAAATTATTTCTCCAATAACTCAAATTTTCCTAAATTACCATTACATAGTTTTATGACTTTATTTGTAGGTTCTACAATAATTGTTCTAATGGGCATCACTTATACTAAATTTCTTGAAAGAAAACCAATCCTGCATGATACATAATACCATGTAACATGGAAGGGCTATGTAAGTCAAAATATGGACTATGACAATCAAAAATAATCCCCTTTTTTTCATTTCGTATTCCCAGTCCAACAATACATGAAGGGATTTTTTCTGAAAAGTAAGCGAAGTCTTCACCTCCCATTGATGGTTTCATTAAAACTTTAACGTTATTATGTCCAAGCAATGCTTTTGCTACTTTAATAGCATGATCAGACGTTTCTGGATGATTATAAACACTTGGACAATATTCAATATAATCGAAATTATATTCCGCATCTTCTTGCGCGCATACACTTTTTATAATTTTTTCTAATCGCTCAATAATGAACCCGCGCACTGCTGCAGAAAATGTTCTAACAGTTCCAGTAATTTCTACTGTTTCTGGAATAGAATTGTTATTTGTTCCTCCCTTTATTTGCGTGAATGATAGAACAGCGGTCTCAAATGGATCTATATTTCTAGAAATTAAACATTGCGAGTCCAATATAATCTTTGCTGCCAAAACAATTGGATCGGAAGACAAATGAGGTGATGAAGCATGGGCACCTTTTCCTTTAATTTTTATAGAAAAAAAATCTGTGTTTGAAGAAGCTATTTCCTTGGTTATACTAATACAACCTTCATTATGCTCTGGATCTACATGAATTGCGTATAATTGATCAACTTGCTCTAAAACGCCATCTTTGATCATTGCTTTTGCTCCACTTGGATGCCTTTCTTCACTTGGTTGAAAAATAAACCTAACATTGACTTTCAATAAATTTTTTAGTCTGTTGATAACTTTCGCTGCACCAAGCAACATGGCTACATGTCCACAAAGATGTGCCTTTCCTATGTATTGTGATTTATAACAGGATGTGCCTAATTCTTCTATCTCTAACCCATCCATATCTGCTCTTAAAGCTATTGTTTTAAAATTTTCCCCAATAAAAATATCTCCCACAATTCCACTCTGACCGATACCAGTTCTTACATTAATGCCAAACTTTTTCAAATATTCTTCAACAATAGATATGGTACGAGGAAGCTCATAACCAATTTCAGGATGTGCATGTAAATCCTCTCTAATAGTTGATTGCTTCCTGAAGAACATTATTGCATTCAGCGACTATCAAATCTTTAAATTTCATTGAAAATTATAATAATAACTTGTTGACATAAATCAATTGTATTTCATTATTCACTATGATTTTTGATCGTTTTTTTAATGCAGACCTGTTCGCTACATACTGAAATTATTAAAACCCATTCCAGGTTCAAACACTGCATTACTCTTTTCTCATTCTCTGCTTCGCTAATTGGATTAACTGGCCTATTATTTATTTCCAAGCTAACATCATTAATAATATATCCTAAATATCTTTTTGTATTAAGTCTAACTATGGGTTTTCCTTTGATTTTTCACAATCGTTGGCCACCTATATTAAAGCCAATTCAACCTTATTATTGGTTAACGTTCTTAGGATTTTTTTTGCCCTTTCAATTTTCTCTTCTGTTATTACTGAATCAAAATCAAATTTGCCTTCATTTAGCAACTTTAATGTCATTCACAATACTTGTTCTTTTAATTAAAACTGTCTTTATTGCGCCCATATCTTTGTCAGGAATCCTGATATCATATATTATCTACTACTTTTTATACGATGGAAAATTAGAAAATAATAATATAATAATAACCATTTATAGCATTTTTATTATAACCCTTTTCATTGGAATCATCGAATTTCAAAGACAAAAGCATCAGGAAAAAAAATTTAATCATTTAAACTCGATCTCAGGTACTATTGCACATGAATTAAGAACTCCCATAGCATCTATATTACTTGGTTTAGAAGCTCTTCGGAAATATCCTATAAATAAAAATTGGTTCTGTCGCATTTGTGAGATTTTGT
>JABDAI010000032.1:12819-14492 GCA_013289195.1 Verrucomicrobiota bacterium | reverse complement strand
GCCTCTTGAAATCGCCACGCATCCGCAATATGATCCCAATGTCCATGCGTCAAAATAAGAGCTTGAGGTATAATACCCTTTTTCTTAATACACTCCCAAGCACCATGAGGAGCATCAATTAAAATTGCAGATTCTTTATCCGAAATTAAATAAGCATTTGTCTCAATTGGGCCCAGTTCAAAAGTTTCTATCTTCATGTAACAAATATTTTGTCCTATCGAATGCTCAAAGGCAAGTCGCTTTTTAATCCAATGACTATTGGCATTATTGCTAATTGAATCAATTGTAACCTATTTTCCTAAAAATGCAGGTAACAAATTTCTATTACCACATGAAAGAAAGCTATTTCGAACCAATACAAAATACTAAACTTCCGTTCATCAGTTTTGGTCAAAAAAAGATAATAAACAAATTTTTTTAGATAAAAGCTCGACTTTTTGACAAAATCTTGTAATTAACATAGTATTAATTATAATTGATATATTTGATATTAAAAAAAGAAAGGATTTGATTTATGAACATACAAAGAAAAACAGAAGTAACGCCCACAAAAGGAAGCACACCAAGTACGTCATCAGAAATGCCGGAAGGTTTGATTATAAAACAAGAAATAAATAAAAAATACCTAAATGCTGTGGAAACACAGAATTTAGATGAAGGAAAAATAAAACAAAATCCGAACGCACTAAAAGAATTCTGTGAAGCTACCCACGGACTTTTCAAAGAGCAACCACAACATGAAAAAGACTCTATAAAAAAATCTATAGAAACTTATGGTGCTGATAGCCCAATAATCAGAAAACTTCAAGATCAACTAAAGATTGTAGAAACATCGACTGGTAATGAACGGATTAATGCCCAATTTGAGTATCATAAAACTGTCAATGACATTCTTAGCGCTCTATATCAACCTTTGGGTGAAATCAATACTGAACTCTCAAGATCTCCATTCTTTTCAAATTTGCTTCCGCTTGCACTTTTCTCATTAATATCAGGAGCAAGCGCAAGCGATAGCCAACGAAAAGAGCCGGATTTAGCGGAAATGGTGGTATTAGGAGTATTTGTTGTAATAATGCTTAGCTGCTTAATGGGCTTAGCCCAAGCAGCGAAAGAAACAGAGAAAAAAGCTGCACAAAAAGCTGCACAAGATGCACAAGAAGCTGAAACTTTAGCAGCATTGCCTCCATTAGAAAGACTAGAAAGAGAAAATGAAAAACTAAAGGCAGAAATTGCACAATTAAAAAGAGATCAGGAACTCATGGGTATGTGCACAGTCGCGGCAACTGCCGCTGCCGTTCTTGGGGCTAAAAAGTAACAAGTAACTTGAAGACGTAGTCTGACAAATCCAATAGAAACGAAATACTTACCTGTGATTCAAAACATCAATTTAGATTAACCTTTTCTAAAATACTTATTCGTAATAGAAAGGATGGCATTTTTAATAATTATATTATAGATTTGCCAACTATTATATATAACCACGACTAGACAGTGACAGTTTCAGAAAACCGTATTGTTAATCGACTTCCTTGAAAGCAAGGCCGTCTCTTCACGGCCTTGACATTGGTTTACTTAAGAACCTGAGTTTCGTTTAAGAAAAAACGTAAATCATTCTTTAATAGATAGTTACATAAAGATGACTTGCTGAAACTCCTCTTTTGAGAATTTCTGCT
>JABDAI010000032.1:0-12719 GCA_013289195.1 Verrucomicrobiota bacterium | reverse complement strand
ACCTGAGTTTCGTTTAAGAAAAAACGTAAATCATTCTTTAATAGATAGTTACATAAAGATGACTTGCTGAAACTCCTCTTTTGAGAATTTCTGCTTCTTTATTGCTCGATTAGATCTGTTTCCAAAATAGATTTTAATGCAACGCCTCTCTTTTTATCAGCATTCTAGATCATTTAAGTTCATTTTCTTAAACGAAACTCAGGTTATTACACTTTAATAAATGGGCTGAGCAGTAAAATTGAAACAGCTTAAAGAACTTGTGAAAGAAAACCATCTCTTTGCTGATAAGATCTTATTTATTAAAGATAGTAGAAGACGTTGCTATCGAAGAATAGTTCAATGGTTATTGTACCTGTTCGTAATCACCATGATAACAATGTTGATATCCACAATAACCACCAATACCCATTAACACTATTCCGCCACCTATCCCTATAGATAATCCCAGTATCAAAGGAGTATCACTAGAGGATGGGGGAGACTCGTGCCCATAAGATCCAAATACTACATAACTTTGACCTACCCTATTACCAATGCTTGGAGCACCAATTAATATATCATCTATTCCATCTCCATTCATATCTCCTACTCCACTTAGAGTCGCACCACTCCCACCAACGGCACGGCCATTCATAGTAAAACCATTATTACCATTAAGATCAGCAAGCTCTATCACTGCAGGCCATAACTCTTTACTGCCAAATACTACATAGCTTTGTCCTATACCATCATTAACACTTGGAGCCCCGATTAAGATGTCATCTATGCCATCGCCATTAACATCTCCTGCCCCACTTACAGACCAACCACTTCTACTACTGACAGGACCATTCATAGTAAAACCATTATTACCATCCAGATCGGCAAGATTGATAGATGGAGGCCACACTTTTTTACTACCAAAAATCACATAGCTTTGACCCGTAAAATCATTAACACGAAGAGCACCAATTATGATATCATCTATGCCATCGCCATTGACATCTCCTGCTCCACTCACAGTCTTAACACCCTCGGTAAAATTAGGCTCAACAGGGATGCCATTAATTGCAAATCCATCTACACCATTAAGACTTGAAAGATCCATTACTGCAGGCCATGGCTCTTTACGTCCAAATATTACATAACTTTGACCTGCGAAGTTATTAGCCCGATCAGCATCAATTAAGAAATCATCTATTCCATCTCCGTTAACATCCCCTGCGTCACTTACAGAAGATCCACTGTAATCATCTGGGTGAATGCCATCAAGAGCAAATCCATTTCCCCCATTAAGACTTGAAATATTTATTACTGTAGACCACGGCTCTTTACTTCCAAATACTACATAGCTTTGCCCTGCCCTGTTATTAAATAACTTATCACCAATTAAGATATCATCGATTCCATCTCCATTAACATCTCCTGCTCCACTTACAAAAAACCATCCATTCGATCTAAAAATGCCATCTATTTGGAAACCATTCGTACCATTAAGAGTACGAAGATCCATTCTCGCAGGCCATGGCTTTTTACTACCAAATATTACCGAACTTCTTATATAACCACCAGTTGAAAAATCATCGATGCCATCTCCATTGATATCTCCTACGCCGCTTACAGTCGGAAAACTGCTTTCTTGTGTACCGCTGATAGCAAAACCGTTATTACCATCAAGATCGGCAAGATTAATACTTGTAGGCCATGATTTATTACTACCAAATATTACATAGCTTTGATCAAAAGAGCGGATACGAAAAGCAGCAATTATGATATCATTAAAACCATCTCCATTGACGTCTCCTGCTCCCTTGAGAAAACCACCACTCCGGTCGTCTGGATTAATACCATTAATAGTAAAACCATTCGTCCCATTGAGATCTGCAAGATTAAAAACTGCAGGAAAATTTCCAAATTTATCTTCACTATAGGCGGCTCTAACAAAAATGCTAATACAAACACACACGAAAATAACTCTTTTCGTTCTAAGCTTTAAAAAAAATTTCATAAAAAGTAATATTGATGATTTAACTAAGACAATAGACAATACTATTAAACAATTTTTGATATAGTCAATTTTTTTTCTGCCCAAGGATTTTATGTCTGCCTAGGCACTTGTGTTAAGTTTTGATTCTGATGTACCGATTTCATGCAAAAAGTTCTTTGAATTGTTGCATAGGCGTTTGACCCAAAATAGATGATTTCAGCTGACTTTTTTAACCTAAATTCCCTAATTTGCTAATAACTATTTGAAAAAAATCAATAAAAAAGCTTGTCTTTAGGAGTTACGCAGTTGACAGGCATGATATAATGTGAGGATGAATGAAGCTCGAAGCAGTGAAAAAGATTACATTGATTTTTTTAGTAGGGAGTCCTAAGGTTTACACGTGCACGGAAGCAGCTCGAGTACAACCAGACAGGGATAAAGCACCCTCGCATGATTCCTTAACGCGATTACTACAAAGAGAAGAAGCCACTTCTGAAACACTCTGGAAAGAGGCAGAACCTTTTATCAATAAAGAAGGGGGGATACTGGTCATTGATGATTCAACCCTTGACAAGCCTTATGCACAAAAGATGGATTTAGTAGGCTATCACTGGTCTGGGAAGCACCATCGAGTAGTCAAAGGAATCAATTTAGTTTCAATGGTGTGGACAGACTACCGCATTTATGATAAAGAAGAAGGGCTAAGTAAAAATGATTATTTTATGGAAATGATAGAAATGGCACATAAACGAGGATTTAAGCCAAAATGTGTGGGATTTGATAGTTGGTATTCTAGCTTAGACAATTTGAAGCATATTCGAAATATTGGATGGATATGGTTAACAAGATTAATCTCGAACCGGCAAGTCAACCCAGATAATACAGGAAATAGGGCCTTGAGTGAAACTGGAATAGATGAAACAGGAACTGTAGTACATTTAAAAGGATATGGCATGATAAAGGTATTCAAGATCGTTTCTAAAAATGGAGACATTGGATATTGGGCAACAAATGCATTAGATATGAGTATATTGGAATGTTTATCATTAAGTGAAAAGACGTGGGGAATCGAAGAATATCATCATGAAATTAAGCAATACTGTGGGATAGAACGATGCCAATCCAGATCAAGACAGGGACAAATGAATCACATAGGGTTTAGCATAAGAGCCTTTTTAAGATTAATGATCAGGAGTTATGATACAGGAAAAGGCCTGTTTGATCTCAAATACCTGAGTTTCGTTTAAGAAAAAACGTAAATCATTCTTTAATAGATAGTTACATAAAGATGACTTGCTGAAACTCCTCTTTTGAGAATTTCTGCTTCTGATCTGTTTCCAAAATAGATTTTAATGCAACGCCTCTCTTTTTATCAGCATTCTAGATCATTTAAGTTCATTTTCTTAAACGAAACTCACGTTAAGAGATTTGAAAATCGGTATAATATTTTCAAATTACCTCCAGTTGATATTATTACTGAGACACTAAATCCGTCGATAATTGAAACCTCACCGAATTCAACTGCACTTCCTGATTTACCCAATTCGGCCGCAGAACCCAATCTTTCGTCTTGCGCACTTATTGGCTTGAAAATATACTTTATTTTATTAATTTTGAGGTTTATTCTTTATCAAATCAGAATATTCATCTTTTGGGATTAAATATTCAGCCCGGTTAACTTTCCAAAAAAAACTATTTTGCCAATTATAAAAATATACAACCAATATAGAGACCATAGAAACAATGACAGCTTCAGAAATCCGTAATTCGTTTATTGAATTCTTTAAAAATAAAGGCCACACCTTCGTCCCATCGGAATCCCTCTTGCCTAGTTCTCCGAATTTATTATTTACAAATGCGGGCATGAATCAATTCGTCCCCTACTTCCTAGGGGCTAGAACACCAGCTTACTCTCGTGCAGTCAATTCTCAAAAGTGTATCCGTGCAGGAGGAAAACATAACGACCTCGAAGATGTAGGCTTTGATACTTACCACCACACTTTCTTTGAAATGCTTGGCAATTGGTCGTTTGGCGATTATTTTAAAAAAGAAGCCATCGAGTGGGCTTGGGAACTCTTAACTAAAGTTTGGGGTTTTCCTAAAGAACGTCTTTACGTTACGGTATATAAACCCAGTCCTGGGGATCCTGATAAATTTGATCAAGAGGCTTACGATATTTGGAAAAATATCCTAAAAAAAGAAAACGTCGATCCGAACGTGCATATTGTTAATGGAAATAGAAAAGATAACTTCTGGATGATGGGAGATACTGGACCCTGTGGCCCTTGCACTGAAATCCATATTGATTTAACTGAAAAGGGTGATACAAAAGGCTCCCTAGTTAATATGAGCTCTCCCTACTGTATAGAAATATGGAACTTAGTATTCATCCAATTCAATGCCGAAACTGATGGAACTTTCAAACCCTTAACGAATAAACACGTCGATACAGGTATGGGATTTGAACGGGTTGCGGGCATTATCGCTACAACAAAGAATTTCACCGATTTTTCCGGTATTCCTTCAAATTATAATAGCGACCTTTTTACCGATATCTTTGCAAAACTTGAGAAACTTTCGGGTCATATGTATAGGAAAACTATGCCCTCAAGTCTCGATAATATGTCAAAACAAGAACGGATTGACTGTTCTTTCAGAGTTTTGGCAGATCACATTCGAACTCTTTGTTTCTCAATAGCAGACGGAATTTTACCTGGCAATGAAGGACGAAATTACGTTCTAAGACGCATTTTAAGGCGTGCCATTTTATGGGGACAACATCTAGAACTCCCTGAAGGATTTTTCGCAGAACTCATAGATTGCGTCATCAACAAAATGAGCGGCTTCTTCCCTGAACTTAAAACACAAAGAACCCTCATTCATAAAGTAATTGAAAGTGAAGAAAAATCCTTCGAAAGAACCTTAGATCGCGGTCTGCAATTGCTAGACAAAATTGCCGCAAAAAATAAAACCATTTCCGGCCAAGACGCTTTCACCCTTTATGATACTTACGGTTTTCCAATCGATTTGACCCAACTTATTGCAAAAGAAAAGCATTTGAATCTTGATATCGATGGCTTCAATAAAGCAATGGAAGAACAACGTGAAAAAGCGCGCTCAGCACAAAAAAAATCCGTCATCACTGTTTCTGAAGAAAAAGATCAAAAACCCGCAACGCAATTTGTTGGTTTTGATGCAGCTAATCTCGTCGACTATGAAACAATCATTACAAAAATCATAAACACTCAGGGAAAAACTTATTTAGTTTTTGATAAAACTCCTTTTTATGCAACAATGGGCGGCCAAATAGGCGATCAAGGTATTCTATATCTAGATGCCGAAACAAAACTAAAAATCATTGATACCATCAAAGATGAATTTGGCCACATTTTGCATCAATTGGAAAATACTATCGATGAATCACTTATGGGGAAAAAGGTTAAAATTTCAGTTTACGAAAATAGAAGACGCCAAATTCAGCGCAATCATACGGCAACCCACCTTCTCCATTGGGCCTTAAGAGAACATCTCGGTACTCACGTCAAACAAGCAGGCTCATTAGTGGATGATAAGAAACTGCGCTTTGACTTCTCTCATTACCAAGCACTTACTCATAAACAACTTGAAGACATCGAATATGACGTAAATCAAGCGATATTAAAAAATTCTCCAGTTCGGTGGTATGAAGTGCCCTTTAAGGATAAACCTGAAAATTGCATAGCATTCTTTGGTGAAAAATACGGATCCATTGTAAGAATTGTCGATATCGGGGGCTTTTCGCTAGAACTCTGTGGCGGAACTCACGTTCAAGCTACTGGTGAAATTGGACTATTAAAAATAATTTCCGAAACCGCAATAGCTGCAGGTACTAGACGAATCGAAGCTGTTGTAGGTCAAGAAGCCCTTAACCTATTACAGTCACAATCACATTCTCTTTATAGAATCTCCAATGCACTATCTTGTAAACCTAATGAAATTGAAACTCGAATCGAAACTCTTCTCGAGCAAAAAGCAGAACATGAAAAAGAACTAAGAAAACTTCAACAAAAACATTTGGCTTCCCTCGAAGAAGATATATTAAAATTGGCTCAGCCATATGACAATCTACAATGGCTGATTACTGAAACTAATATTCCGAATATCAATGATTTACGTGGATTAGCAGTTAACCTTTCCAATAAACTGGGTCCCTCTGTCATAATATTCATCTCTTCCATTGAAGACAAAATTTTAACCCTTGTGCTTTGCTCACAAGAGGCAATCAAAAAAGGCTATCATGCAGGCAATATCGTCAGCGATTTATCAATACAACTCGGAGGAAAAGGAGGTGGCAAACCCGATTTTGCTATGGGGGGTGCAAAAAATTCTGGTCAAGTCACTGAAGTGTTAAAGGGATTTAAGCCTTATTTACAGAAAGTCTAATATATTTATATGCACAAAACAAAAATCAATTTAGATGAAATAAAAATAGTTGGAATTAAAGTTCGAACAAACAACAAAACTGAGTTAAAAACAGCAGATGGGGCGTCAGGGAAAATCTTTCCCTGTGTTCAAAAGTATTTTTATGAACAAATTTCTCAGAAAATCCCAAATCGTAAAAAACCTGGAACTACTTTTTGCGTTTATACGGAATACGAAAGCGATCATACTGGAGACTACACCTATTACATCGGGGAAGAAGTAAATTCCTTTGATAATGTTCCAGATGATTTAGAGACTCTTCTTATTCTTCCCCAAAGTTATGTAAAATTCACTACCGATCCTGGTCCAATGCCAGCTGTTTTACGAAATGCTTGGGAAACCGTGTGGAGTATGTCTGATAAAGATTTTGGAGCTCCTCGACGTTACTATGCAGACTTTGAAGTTTACGATGAACGTGCGCAAGATCCAAGTAACTTAGTTTTGGATCTTTATATCGGCATTAAGAATTGAAATACCAATACAGAAAGTCCAGGAATTACAAGGTTTAATGAATAATCTCTATTATTACTAGCAATAGCATCTGTACAAATTGTCCCTTCATTCCCCAAGCCAGTTCCACCATATTTAGAAGCATTAGAATTAATCACTTCCTGCCAATAACCTGGGTAACACACGCCTATTCTATAATTTTCACGCACAACAGGCGTAAAATTACCAACAACCAGAAAGGTTTCATTACGCTGCTCTCCAATTCGCAGAAAGGCTATAGTGCTATCCTCTGAGCGATCTGGATCAATCCACTGAAACCCTTCTGGAACGTCATCTCTTCGGCCTAGTGAATCATTTTTACGGTAAAAAAAATTAAGATCCCGTACGATATCTTGAATTCCCTTATGATCTTGATATTGCAGTAAATACCAATCGAGACTTTTATCATGATCCCATTCTCCAGATTGCCCAAATTCTGATCCCATAAACAAAGTTTTCTTACCCGGCCAAATCCACATGTAGGTATAAAGTGCTCGCAAATTTTGTGCCTTTTCGGGCATAGACCCAGCTCCCATTTTCATAATCATAGAAGCTTTTCCATGAACAACTTCATCATGTGAAAATACTGAAATAAAGTTGTTTGAATATTGATAAAGCATGCCAAAGGTGAGGTTAGTGTGATAATACTTACGATAAACAGGATCTTTACTAAAATACCATAACATATCATGCATCCAACCCATGTTCCATTTATAATCAAATCCAATACCTCCTTCTTCAACGTTTTTCGTCAAGCCAGGAAAAGTAGTAGATTCTTCTGCAATAGTCAAAGTTCCAGGAAAACACTCATGAACCACGTTGTTAAAATTCTTCAGAAACTCGATAGCCTCTATATTTTCACGGCCGCCATATCGATTGGGAATCCATTCCCCATCTTTTCGCGAATAATCTAAGTAAAGCATCGAGGCAACTGCATCTACTCTCAAGCCATCTATATGAAAACGATCTAACCAAGAAAGCGCACTACCGATCAAAAAATTCGTTATTTCCTTACGTCCATAATTAAAAATAAGCGTTCCCCAATCCGGATGCACCCCTTGCTTCGGATCAGCATGTTCATAAAGTGCTGTGCCATCAAAATTGCTTAGGGCAAAATCATCTTTCGGAAAATGGGCCGGTACCCAATCCATAATCACGCCGATACCTCGTTGATGCATCGTATCTATTAGAAACATAAAGTCTTCCGGAGTACCATAGAGGGTTGTCGGCGCATAAAAGCCAGTTACTTGATAACCCCAAGAAGCTATAAATGGGTGCTCGGATAATGGTAAAAATTCAATATGCGTAAACCCCATTTGTTTCACATATTCAGAAAGTTCAATTGCCGCTTCTTTATACGTCAAAGAACGGTTCTCTTCTTCAATAATTCGTCGCCAGGATCCTAGATGTACTTCATAAATAGAAATCGGCTCGCACCTCCAATTCCTACATTTTCGATCACTCATCCACCCACCATCGCCCCAGTCATATTTACTGATGTCATAAGCGATAGAGGCACAATTAGGAACCCTCTCATAGTAAATAGCATAGGGATCACTTTTAATATGCAAATTATCATTATTATCAATAATTTCATACTTATACTTAAACCCAGTATTTAATCCCGGAATAAATAATTCCCAAATTCCAGAAATTCCTAATGAACGCATGCAATAATAACGTCCGTCCCAATAATTAAAATCTGAAACAACAGAAACTCGGCGTGCATTGGGAGCCCAAACTGCAAAACTTATTCCCTTGACTCCATCAATCTCACATACATGTGCTCCTAGCTTTTCATAAATTCGATGATGATTGCCTTCATTAAATAAATATAAATCACTTTCACTCACGCTTGGCCAAAAGCTATAGGGATCAAAGCGTTTTTCTACTTCGCCATTTTCGTAAGTAATATTAAGAAGATATTTAAATAATTTCCTTCGTCCAGGAATAAAGACTTCGAAATAACCCTCTGACGAAATTTTCTTCATTGGGAATGACTTTGGCACTTTTTTCCCATATTCAACAACGGTACATGCTTTTGCATTTTGCAAAAAAACTCCCACACGAAGCCCAAGCGTTCTCTCAAATTTTTCAATATGCATCCCTAACACAGCATGAGGCTGACTATGACGACCTTGTTGTATCGATTCTAAATGGATTTGAGGTAATAACATAATAGAGAGATTCATCCCTTTTTTAACAGCCCTATTCAATAAATTCAAACTTTAAAACTCAATAATATGGCCAAAAAAATTTAACGATATTTGTAAACAGAAATTGATTTATCACCTTCCTTTAATAATTCGCCATTTTTAGCTCCTGATGATAGGTCTCGACTTGCAGCGGTTGTTGATATCTTGAATATTTCTGCATATTCTTTTCTACTAAAGCTTTTCTTAGCAAATTGTTCTTTAGTAATTTGAATCCTTTCCCGAACGCTTATTGATAACTTATGTTTTTCTGCCTTGTTTTTTCATTCCAGGATACTATCATGTGATACTATCAAAATACAAAAACTTTAGAAAACTCATTGGAAAATTTAATGATATTTGTCTATCCCAATGTCGACATTATTCAATTTTTGGAGGGCTTTTTTCAATAAAAATTCAATATTAATGATTCTTCCTACGAGGGAACGCCGACTTGTTTTGCTTTCTAACCTTTCCAACGCTAATCTAGCCCAGAAAAAAGTTTTTCGGCTGAATTTACAAGTCAAATTAATTTTATATTACCAAGAAATCAGTACAGAAAGTTCTTGAGCAAATTCATATTATCTTCATAATTTATTTTGAATGAAAAGCCTATTTCGAACTTTAAAAATCATACTACTCTCTTCGAGCTTATTAATTACTTCCTATGCAGATCTTCCTGAACTGTCTTCAAATGAACCTATTGAATACGATGAAAATTCTCAAGAAATAATACTTCGCGGTGCTGCTGAATTATCTAGTGAAAAAGCACTTATAAAAGCCAATGAAATTCGTTTGAATAATGAAAATTCAAATACATGTGCTACTGGAGATGTAAAGATTAATATGAATGATTTGCGTCTGATTACAGAAACAATGCAATACAATCTTTCTACAGAGGCTTTAAGCTCCGGATACTTTCGCGCTGGGAAATCCCCATTTTATATTTCTGGCACTAATACCTCAGGAACACTGAACGATTTAAATATTGATAATGCTACCGTCCTCCTTGGCGAACCAGATTTTTTAAATCCCACTTTATGCGCAAGCAACTTAGAAGTAAAAAACGCGCATGAAGAAAATATTCCTACCAAAATAATTGCTCGTAATATCTGGTTTAAAATAGGAAATGTTCCCTTTTTTTACTGGCCCTATTTTTCCCATTCCATTCAAGAATTCCCTTTTCAAATAGCCAGCGAATATGGAAAAAGTAAAGAATACGGTCCTTACATAAGAAATACAATATTCTTTCGAACTACCCCTCGTTTAAAAATCGGCGCTTTAGTGGACTTATATAAAGATCGCGGGTTTCTTATTGGCCCAGCATTTAAATATATAAGTAGGGTACATTGCAAACAAGTATACAGCGACTTCCAATCAGGCTTTATTCATGACAATGGTGATAGAGCTCAACTTGGCGTAGACTCTCTTGGGAGAAAAACACCAAGAAGTCGCAATTTCATTGAATGGTATCATCAACAAAATTTTACTGAAAATTTTCAAATCACAAGTCAACTTCGGCGTTGGAGCGATTCTAATTCTTTGCGAGACTTCCGTCCCAAACTCTTTAACAACGATAATGATCCCGATAGTTTTGCTGAAGCCGTTTATTCCGGCCATAATTACTATTTGACCGCTTTTACACGCTATTCACCTAATAATTTTCAAAATGTTCCTCAGCGCATCCCGGAGCTTAATTTTCAATTACTCCCAACACGAATTTGTGGTACTCCTATATTTCAAACAATCAATGCAAGGGTCGCTCACTTACATTCCAATAACCATTGCAGAAAAGACAAACACAAAGAAGATAGGAACAATAATGGACATCAGCAACACAAAGAAGATGGGAACAATAATGGACATGAGCATAACTGCAAACACCACAAACACAAACATCATCATCTCACAAGCGACCGTATAGATATCTTCTACGGCTTGCATGCCCCTTTTCATTTTGAAGACATAATGACTTTTACCCCCCTTATAGGAGGCCAAATTGATGAATATTTCAAAAAGAATACGAGCCGAGGCGACTTTACTCGTCTGCGTGGACAAATTGGTTTTGACTTACAATTCAATTCATACGCGCAATGGAACTACGTCAATCCTACATGGGGGATCAATGGTTTAAGACATATTTTTCGCCCCACAGTACAATATCGTTATATTCCACAACATTCTATAGGTAAACGTCCAATTCCCAAAATAGATAGGCATGTTTTTACTACCAACATTCGCCCCCTCGATTTAAATTACCAACGCGATATAGATACTGCTCGCACGCAAAATGTTATTCGCTTTGGGTTAGAAAATTTACTTCAAACTCGGGGGCCATTCTATGGTTCCCGTGATCTTGCTTATTTCAATCTCTATCAAGATTACCTTCTAAGAGCAAGGCCTCATGACCATCATTGGTCGCATCTCTATACAGAGTTTGGTATTTTTCCTGCCTATTGGATCAATTTTACTTTATATAATCGTATTGATGTTAGACGTCCTAAATTATCAGAATTCAATACGGCCTTAGTTCTCACCGATGCTCGTTTTTGGTCTTTGACCTATATTACAAGTTTTCTCCATAAAAAATCTCACTCTATTGATAATAGGCATCAACATGGCCTGAACATCACCTATCGCCTTACTCCTCGTACCTATATTTCAGCCGAAGCACTTTATGATGTAAAACTTCATAAAATTACAAAAGGAACTTTCGCTCTTGATACACAGTTGACTAATGCCTGGGGTGCTCAATTGCAAGTTACCCATAGACGTAAGGCTGTTCGAGAAAGTAAATGGGAAGTGGGTTTAGTGATTCATCTGTTACCACTTGATTGCGACTTGCTGCCTATTCCATTACTTTAGTTTTCCAAATGAACTTAAATAATATCACACAAGACATAGACGCATTACTGCCTATCAATCACCATTCCATTTCTCTTCCTACATTTCAAGGGCCTTTGGACTTGTTATTATTCTTAATTCGAAAAAATGAAATAGATATTTATGATATTCCCATTGAAGAGGTGACTAAACAATATCTTGAAATGCTTAACAATTTAAAAAAAATTGACCTAGAACTTACCGGCGACTTTTTTGTTTTGGCTGCAACGCTCATGTTAATTAAAAGTCGCATGCTTTTGCCAAAACAAAATAATGATACTCAAGAAGAGTCCGAACTTGATGAGCAAGACCCACGCTGGGAACTTGTCCAACAACTCATAGAATACAAAAGACTAAAAGAACAAGCCAATGAACTGAGTTCGCTCATTTCTCATTCAAATGAAACTATCCCCAGAATAGTCCTAAACCTAAATCCTTCTATAAAGACGCGCATCCTCAAAAACTCTGACCGTATAGAACTCTGGAATTCTTTCAATAAAGTTCTCCAACAATTATCTAAAAAAATTGTAGTAGGTCAAATTTACGAGGAACAAATTTCAGTTTCCCAGCAAATGAATTTTATTTTACAAACAATAGCCATTCGCCCAAAATTTCTTTTCTCCAGCCTTTTTGCCGAAGAAACAACTACTATCAACATTCTTTTAGCGACTTTTCTCGCAATTTTAGAACTTACCCGTCTCAATAAACTTTACCTAGAACAAACAGAA
>JABDAI010000031.1 GCA_013289195.1 Verrucomicrobiota bacterium | reverse complement strand
GAGAATACAAGAAGCGCTGGAAAATAGAATGCTGTTTCAAAAGTATGAAGAGCGGCGGATTGGACATAGAATCATCACATCTGAGAGATGAAAAACGATTTGATAACTTAATAAAAATAGTATTGATGTGCGTAGCATGGATACTCTCAAATGGGAAAAAAGTACAGGTAATAATAAAGTCAAACCCAAACTTCCAGAAATAACTACGTAATAGGTAACTTGAGCTTTTCAATGAGCTTTGTAGTTTTACTATTTACTTCAGACATTATCCAATTGGAATTGATTTTAATTTTATTTATTCGAGATAGTCTCATTAATAAATCATATAGACTCATTGTATTCAATATCTCATTTGTTTTCAATAAATTGAATATCCTATAGTATAACATTGTTGCTATATGATTTATAAAAACCCATGTTTCCATTGACTTATCTGATTGCATATAGGTTCTATCTGCTCCAAGTAGATTCTTATACGTATCAAATACTATCTCTATTTCCATTCTTGTTTTATAACTTTCATATATTTTCGAGGGGGTTGCTTTTATACAATTGGTTATTATTGCTATTGTTCCAAATTTTATTTGTTTTTGTTTATATTCTTCCATATTATAGCCTTCATGTTCATTTTCAATACGATTCAGATATGTTTTTTCTTCATCAAGGCCTAAGCTTTTGTCTGTAAATATTATTACTTTTTCATTTCCGTATAGAAAATGGGTCGCTCTTGATATATAAAATGACCATCGTAGGCTTCTTCGTAAAATTTTGATTTTAAACGATCGTAATTAATCAGTTTACTATCTCGTTTTAACGGTAAAATATATTTTATTTTCGCTTCTTCAAGCAAACCAAGGTTCTTTTCTGAACAAAATCCTTTATCTCCAATTGCTATACAATTTTCAAGTTGCGATTCGCTAAGGCAATGTTTTAATGCATTGGTACCTTGAATATTCCCGGGAAATAGCCGATAATAATTTGGCTGTTGTTTATCAATGCTAAACATATAAAACAAATTAACCTGTGGATCATAATCATTAGTACTGTTATAACCTCTTTGCGCCATTTTTGTTTTCTTGGAGTGAGAAATCATATGCGTTGTATCAAAAACTATATGCTCAGATCCTTCTATAAATTTTCTTAAAAATTGACTTATTTTTTCCCGATCAGAACCAATAGTTTGCAACAGCTTTGTCAGGCTGTGCTTATCTAATTTTGCATCAATTAACGTTTCGGATAAAAAAGATTCCTCAAATAGAAATTCGCAATTCTTTAAGGGAGCCTGATAAATTAACCTATTGATAGCTAAAACAAACAAAGATTGCCAATTATCAGGGAAGAACTCCTTCAAAGAAGCTATTATGTCTTGGGATATATTTTGCAATAATGAAGACGCTCCAAATTCTTTTGTTGAAAGAATGGGTGGCTTGGGTTTGCGACCTCTTGTATTCTGACCTTTGGGAATTAACCCCCGATCTTCAGTAATGGTGCCAATCATGCCCAAAGTAACTTTTTTTGTACGTTTCTTGACAGGATCCCACTTAGAAGTAATCTTATAAAGATAATATTTACCTCTAATATTTCTAAGTTCTGTATTTTTAACTTTATATTTCAATGCCCAATCTGGATGTTTCATATAAACCTTTCTTAATTACGTGCCCAATAAACTATTACACGTAGTAATAAAAAGCAACAAAAAAATGTTCATAATGAGTATTTTCTTTCTTTTGCGAGTTTGGCTACGTACTTAAGTTAGGAAGTTTGGGGTCAAATGGTTATAGATGGCTAAGTGTATTTCGAAGTGGGTTAGATTATTTAATACAAAAAATTAATTTAAGTGACAAATCGCTTAATTGTAGTTTGAAAGAACGTCTAGAACTGGCTGAACTACTATGTTTCAAAAAAAATGTCCGGTAGTATGAAAAACTCCTACATTTAAATCTTGCAATTCTAAATCTTCAGCCTCAGTCTGGATGACAAATTGTAATTAGTCTTAATAAAAAATAACCAATATGCAATATGCTGCAACCGAAACTAGGGGTCGCCCGATGTCTCAGATGTCACGTCAAAATACGCAAAGAGTTGCTCGCGCAAGCTCAGAGCCTCCCCGTAGATTAAAAGAAAAAAAAATTGAAATTAATAATCTTAGTCTTCGTGAACGATGGGCAGAAAGAGAAACAAAACCTTTTCTCCATACATCTTTTTTCGATCGTTTCAACGAAAAGAGGGAAGAGATTAATTGTAAAGATGATATCCTTGAACTACAAAGTGCATTGCTTTCCAAAAAAGAAACTTGGTTTTTTAATAACGTTAAGGAATTGAATTTCAAAGCTCTCGATATTAGCAATGAGATCGCTCTGGCGATTGTTGAGTTGCTGACTAGCATTATTCAAAATTTAAAACTTCTTCCTAATCTCAAATCTCTCAAATTTGGAAATATGCAACAAAACGTTGCTTTTAGGCTACCAGAGGGTTTAAGGAATATTTCTGATATTTCTGTCAACAATATTCCTCGTCAGGCTACTTTCACTTTACCAGAGTTTTACAAGAATCTTATCTCTCTTTCTATTGGTAATGTAGAAGGTACTCTTAATCTACCAAGTACTCTCAACAATATTAAAAATCTTACTTATGGCACTATTAACTCTTTGAGTACCTGTACCTTCTTAATGTCGATCACACCCAGTTCAATTGTTGATTTAGACGATGTTCGAGGAAGAAAAAATGGTATTTCGAGAACAGGCGATTCTCCTGAAAACAGAAGTAGTTCTGCGGAAAGCGCAAACAGCAGTAGAAACAACAGCCCGGAGATCATAAGCAGTCTTTCGAAAATCAGTGATGCAGTAGACAGAAAAAGGAGTTTTCGGAAACGTCAACCTAAGGAATCTGAAAAACCTGAGGAAGTCAGCCTGGTCAGCTCGGAGACCATAAGCAGTCTTTCGAAAATCAGTGATACAGTAGACAGAAAAAGGAGTTTTCGGAAACGTCAACCTAAGGAATCTGAAAAACCTGAGGAACCTAGAAATGTTCGCATGCCGCTTATGCTTAAGCCTAGGCGCGTACTACCAATAGTAGATCCACAACGAACTCGTCAATGTGTTGATTTTTCTAGTATCGGCCAAGTGCCAAGTTCTTTATTAGCTCTATTATCACGATTGGAGTCTGCACCCAATGTATTTATTATAAGTTTGAACATTAAAACCATAGATGACATCCAGCAATTACAAAAAATACTACTAGCGACTGAGTGGCCTACGGCTAGTAAATTTTATATTTCATTGAATCAAGTTCAAGAATTAAATTTGCAAAATATCATAGTTAAAGCGAGCACATTGCCCTTCATTGATGAATTATTAGCTACTATTTCTCTAAATCTACTTTTTTTTTCTAACCTTACAAAATTGTCTATTGGCGATATTGCTGATACAGTCACTTTTGGCAATATTGCTGATACGGTATTTGATCCCACATTTTTCAATCAACTGACCTGTCTTTCTATCGACGCTCTTGGGAATGGTGTTTACTGGAAGCTGCCAAAATTTTTCAGTAAGCTTACCCATTTTTCCATTGACCGTATGGATAACGATGCTATACTGGACTTAACAGTATCATGCAATGAGCTTACCCATTTTTCTATTGGTACTATCAGTAGTGATGCTGTATTGAAGTTACCAAAATCGTTTGATGAGCTTACCCATTTTTCTATTGGTTCTATCAATAGTGACGCTGTATTGAAATTACCAAAATTGCTCAAAAAGCTTACCTATTTTTCCATCGACAGCATCAACAGGGGTGCTGTATTGAAATTGTCAGAATCTTTCAGTAAGCTTACCCATCTTTCCATTGGTACTATAGAAAGTGATGCTGTATTGAAATTACCAAAATTCCTCCCTAATCTTGAACAATTATTCATAAGACAAATAGATAACAGTTCTATTGGTTTGTTAGACTCCTTTGAAAAATTAGATGTGCATAAATTTACTTTTGGAATTCATATAGAAAATTACCCTGTTCATTTGCAACCGACAATCCTACAAAAAGCAGAGCGGATTAGGAATACATTAATGTCATTGTTCTCTATATGGCATGCAGACCTTCCTAACGTAATTTCAAATGCAGATTACGATTTCAAAAATATACTTCAGTTTCGACTTATTTCAAAAGGCTTTTATGATCTTATGAATTATCCAAATTGCCTTCGAGCAAAAGCGATTGCCTCTTTTAAATGCAAACAACTTTATCCAGCTGCTGAAGAATCCATAAAAGACAAATTAATGTTCGCCCAAAACAATTCAATACCAACGGTTTTGAAAATAGAAAGCCCCGTTGATCTTCAAGAGCTAAAAGAATTAATCCCCCAAAAGCAAGGCATTATTGATCAAATTGATCAATTAGATCTGAAAAAAATTGAAACTAATACAGACTTCAGTGATTCTATTAAACCATTATTTATTAGCTTAAAAAGATTAGTCTTTTTGCCTAAGTCCATCAATTATAAGTTCACCAATTTAATGAGAACTATTCATGATGAGCATACATGTAAGCTTATAGACCTTATTCTATCCGCCATAAAGCCAATTTATCTTGATATATCTGTTGATGATCTTTTGAGTCCATCATCAGAACTCAATGCCATGTCAAAAGAAAAGCTGAATTTGATTTTAAAAGTGAATGATATTCACGAAATAGATCAACTACAATCATTGCTTTTACAACAAATAGATACAAGTTTCATTAAGCGAATTTATGGTTTAGATTTTGGGAAAATTAAATTTAATGATAAAACTGCTAAAGGTTTTAATTTATCCTTAAATTGTCTTGCTGAAAATTTAAATATTCTTTCTAACTTTCAAAGTCTTGTGATTGGGAATATTAAAAAAGGTGCTAATTTGATGTTGCCAGAATTTTTGAATACAATCACAACGCTTTCCATTAGAGATATTTTTGATGATGTATTCAAGCTGCCAGATTCATTTCATAATCTTACTAAACTTGATATTGGATATATTGATAACAAAACTCAAATTCATCTGCCGTACAATATGCCTCAGCTTGCAGAACTCTCTATTAAACATATTGGTAATAATTCTTTAAATATATTTCCAAAATTGCTTCCAAAGCTTGAAAAACTTGCTTTAGAGTATATCTATGATAGCGAGGGTTTTAATTTACTCACTAAAGCCCTTGACAATGTTCAAACTCTTTTTATTAAGTATATTGATAATGGCTGTAGCGTCAATTTATCGAATTCACTTAAGGATTTAAAGAATCTCTCTATAGAGAATATTGATAATGGTTCTACTTTGAAAATAGAAGATATCCTTGAAAATCTCACAACTCTTTCTATTGGATGCATTGATCATAACTCCAGTTTTCATTTAAAAAGCGCTCTCCCAAATCTTACAGATCTTTCTATTGAGCATATAGACAATGATTCCAAAATTAGCTTACCTGAGTCTTTGCCTAGTCTTCAAAAACTTGCTATTCAAGGCCATCAAGTTTCAACTTTAGATGCAAGTCTCAATAAAGATATTTATGCTGAGATACGCGGCTGGTTAGAATCAAATAAAATGAATAGAGAATCTGTTTAAGTTTTGTTATAATAAAAGCAAATCAATATCACAATCCTAGTAGTTGTAGAATAAAATATGAATATAGAAACGAACAAGAGGTTTAATACAATTAACGGAAAACCTGAATCATTGGTAAGTAAACTTCAGGTTACGAATCAAAAAGCCAATGCTTCTCGTGCCTTAGATGCAAAGCAGCAATATGCATTAAGCATTAAACATATAACGCAATCTCTTTTTGGATTTGAATATTTAAATCTAATTCATTTAATCGTAACAATAATAAATAAATGTGATTTTGAAGCGATGTGTATGCTTCGATTAGTAGCAAAAGGATTTTATGCTCTTTCTTTAAATGCCTGTGATTATCTTACTACTGATACTAATCATAAGAAAAAAAGTCCTTTCCTAAAAAAAGCAGTCGTTTCTTTTAAATGTGCTGATATTGATACAGATGTTATTAAATGTTTTGATGACAAAATTAAATTTGTTAAAACAGTAAAGCCGGAAGTGAATTTTGTTACTACTCTCGACGAAATAGACGATTTGTTAGTGAATGAATTATTTCTTAAAAATCAATCAACGATAACTTTAAAAGCAACCTCTACCGACCTCGATGACTTAATCGCATTGTCTGCCACAATTGCATTCTCAGGAATTGCTCCTAAAATTAAGAAATTAGATATTAGCAAAATTACCATCACGGAAGATAATTCTGGTTCAATATCTGGATTACTCACGACAGTTTTTCAAAAATGCAATTGCTTAAAAAGCCTCTTTATTGGAGATATTAATATTTTTGAAGAACATGCATTGTTTCGGTTCCCAGATTTCTGCGACAGCCTTACGGAGCTTTTTGTTGGAACAATTCATTCAAAGATGATTATGCTATTACCACATTCGTGTAATAATCTTAAGGCCATTTCGATTAAAAATATTTATCCCAAGAGTTTGACTAGTCTTTCTAGTGAATCCAATAATCTTCTTAATTGCACGATCGGGAATATTTGGAAAGATGTCTTACTCATTTTACCAAAATCGATTATAAGTCTTTTTATTAAGGAAATTAATCAAGATGTTATCTTCGAATTACCAGAGTCCGTTGAATGTCCTAATCTCGTAAAACTTACTATTAATAAAATAGGAAGTAACGCCAAACTCAATCTAGAAAAATCTTTAAAAAATCTAGCGAGTTGCTTGATTTTAAAAGAAATTTCAAATAATATTTGTTTTAATCTATCAAAGTCACTGACTAATCTTTTTATTCAGAAGATTTGGAAAGATGATAGAATAAAGTTAGCAGCATTAAATATTAAAAGTCTTATTATTAATGAAATTCAGGGTAATGTTGTTCTTGAATTGCCTAGTTCACTTTTAGAGCTTGCTATTGATAGAATTGGTGAAAACGTTGCTCTCGAATTAGAGACTTCGTTGACAAAGCTTACGATTGGAATAATTGTTGTTAACGCTACCCTAAATTTACCCAATACGATTAAAAGTCTCTCGATTGGAGAGGCCTCTAGTATAAACCAAATTAATGTTAACTCGATTCCCAGTCTGCCGAATGAACTGCAGGACTTTTCTATTGGTAAAATTGATAGTGATTCTCTCCTAAAGCTACCCACTTCGCTCAAAAATTTATTTATTGGACAAATTTGTTTTAGAAAGACATTAAATTTATCAAATTTACCACCGGATTTAACTCACCTGACTATTGGAAAAATGCTCGCTAAAAGTAAACTTAAATTACCCGATCAATGTAATCAAGGCTTAACACTTACTATTAATTCCATTTGTAATGAAGTTGATCTCAAATTGCCTGATAGTCTTGGAAGTCTTGTTATAAAAAAGATTGGTAATAGCGCTACTCTTAAGTTACCTTCTTCACTTAAAAATCTCAAAAGTTTTTCTATTGGCCATATTGGGCATAAAGCCATAATCGAATTACCAGGCTCAATGAATCAACTTAGCGAACTTTCGATTGAAAATAATACCACCTTCCAATTATTTAGTAAATTTGGTAATCTTACAAAAATTACCATCAAAAATTTGCCTGGTCAGTTCAAACTGCCTCCGCAATATTGTAATCTTAAGAGTTTTTTTATTGGTAGTATTAAGATTAATAATGATGAAAATAATATTGATTGTGATCTGAATTCCCTATCAGGTCTTACTAATCTTTCTATCGAATATATTGAATACGGAGCCAATTTTGAGTTATTAGGGACATATCATAGTCTAAAAACACTGACATTAGGGACAATTGCTGGCAAAAACTTACTGAAACTAAAGTCACTGGATAAACTTGAAACGCTCGTTATTGGTAATCTTGAACGCAATGTCGTATTTGAAGCACCATTGTTATTTACTAATCTTAAAATGCTCTCTATCAATGGGCATCAGGCCAGACTCGAAATTGAAAACGAAGTTAAAAAATTTATATTTGCTGCGGGAACTTTGAGTCAAAAACCAGTCGTTTTCACCTGTCCACGCGTTGTGCAAAATTTTGAGTTTCTTTATCGATAATCAAGTTTAATTGGGTATACGAATTTTCTCTATTAAGGGTTATAGTGGACCCCGAAAACTGGACACTTGTTTAAGGTGGAAATAACCACTAAAAACGGTTCTTTCGCAAAGATTTCATGTCTGCCCAGGCGCTTGTGTTAAATTTTGATTCTGATGTATCGATTTCATACAAAAAGTTCCCTGAATTGTTCAATAGGCGTTTGACCCAAAATAGATGATTTCAGCTGACCTTTTTTAATCATTCTTACAATTTCAATCCCAACCAGCGTAATCCCGGCAGATATAATGATTTGAAACCAAGCATCGGTCGCGTCAGCCGCTTGATCAAGCGGTGGTCCTGCTCTACTGGGTGATTCACTTGATTCATCGAACCCCTTTAGAGGGACTCCATTATTCTCAATTGCTTTCTTGAAGAAACCTTTAGCAGCTTCAGTATCACGATTTTTGCATAATAGAAAATCGATAGTATTGCCCTCTTTATCAACGGCACGATACAAATAGCACCATTCTCCTTTCACCTTAATATAGGTTTCGTCCATCCGCCACGACCTACCTACAGGCTTCTTTCGAAGCCTAACTTGTCCCTCTATCAAAGGGATAAAGACTGCAACCCAGCGTTGCATGGTAGAGTGATCAACTTCAACGCCTCGTTCATTCATGAGTTTTCAATATCTCGGTAGCTCAAGCTATAACGGCAATACCAGTAAACGGCCTGCATGATGATATGTTTGTTAAATTGATAGCCTTTGAATGGATTAGAGGATGTCTTCGCCACATTTTATGACAGCAAATTTCATAGTTGAAAATCACAAAATCTCACAAATGCGACAGAACCGTTTATCATGGCATCTATTAAGATGCCTATTTTTTTAATTGCAAGGTTTTCTTAACTTGTTGATAAGGAGGGCATAAGGGTTTTGCTTATCCCGAACTCAGGTGATTTAGTTCTTGTGGATTAATGAATACTTCTATTAACAAATTTGTTTAATAAAATCTCATTGCATTCGGAATCTGAATGATAATTTTGCGGTATTTATTAAAAATTACAGTAAATTTGTAATTTTTTTAGCATTTGAGAAGTTCGGGACAAATTGCAGATTAAAGTTGATTTTTGGCGATTCTACTAAAATGTATTTTTTTGTTGGGTCATTTATGCTTTGAGAAATTGGTACCAATAAACCTATTTTCACAAGTCTATTTAACTTAGTACGTACAGACCTTGGTGTTAATTCGAGTTTGTCTGCTAAATCTTTAGTTGAAAGACCATCGGTTCCTTTAAAAAGAATTAATAATTCTCTGTCGACTAGGGTCACATCTGTTTTTGTCTTTTCTTCTGTCGTGAACAATGTCAAACGAATAGATGGACCCCCTTTTTCTTCAATAATAGGATTTGGAAATCCATAGGATTCACAGGATTCTCTTATTTTCATAAAACCAGTGCCCCATTGCTCTATTAAACCTAATTCTTTAAAAATGCGCGCCAATACACGATTCCTAATTTTTGATGTTCCATCATAAATATCTTCTGCTGTAATTCCATTAATGAATAATCCAGGGTTTGAAATTTCAATTCGATTATCGAATATAGCAATCTTAAGCGTAATACCTTGCAAAGAATAATCTGCATGAATTACTGCATTAATTACGCCTTCTCTGATCGCTTCTATCGGAATGTTCCAACGATCCTCCCTCCGTATATATTCAATCTTTCCTTCTAAGAATGCATGTTTTTTTACAAAACTGCTCGATCTATGGCAAAAGGTAGGTGCTCATATATATCTAGTTGATCTGTAAGATCTTTTTTTTCATCTCCACGAAACCTAGCACATTGAATCCATGCATCAGGGAATATTTGTTCGCGATTTTTCCCAAATAAAAGTATCCCTCCCACGGTTGGGACAAGTTTTTTTTGATACCAATCGATAATTTTAAGATTAGTGAGATCTTTTTTGTGCAGTTTTCGTTTTTTAGAAAAAAGCATTTCGATTGCTTCAAAATCAATATCATCTATACTACAATTTGGCTTGGTCATTTCATCAAATGCTTGCCTATCGGCAATGCGCTTGAGTTCTTCAATCATTGTTTGATCTGCTTGACGATTACTAGATCCTAAGCGGACATAAATTCCATTTTTTTCACCCTGTTTTTTGAGATAATGTGGAACGTTGGGACTAGAATAAACCTCAATTCTAATTAAACTTTTATTGCGCCAATTGACAATTTCGATGTTTGGAAGTAGTTTAGGATGTATATTGTCTGCAATTAGACTTGTTAATCGTTCTTCTTCAAAAGGTTTTTCTATGCCTTTAATATGCTTTTCCTTATCAGCAATACCCACCAGGATAGTTCCTCCTGAGGTATTTGCAAAAGCAACTATTGTTTTAAGAACATTTTGTGGGATGAAAGGTCTTGCTTAAATTCCAATGTCTTTCCTTCTGCTTTTCCAATGAACTCTTCAATTTTCATACTAGGAAGTTCTAGTAATGTCAAACACTTCCTAGTAAAATACTATTAGCTGTCGGAGACCTCTGCATAACTTTCTTAATTCTCATCCTAAGCCTAGCTAGAATATTTTTTTAGAGCATTCTGCCAAAAATCTATGCGTCTGCTCATATTTTTTTCTATTTTTTTCTTTATTTTCATCCTTATTTCATCTCTTTTTAGGCCTTTCGACATAATATTCCCTGCCTTATGTAAATTGTAACAAAAAGCAGCTTTTAATGTCATTTGCCCTTCCACCCGCCATCGTTCTCGATAACTCGCTCGTCCTATTTTAAACTGTCTTTTTAATGTTCCAAATGTCCTTTCTACTACAAATCTTTTCATTGATATCAATCGGTTTTTTAACTTTTGCCATCCCGTCAATTCTTTTCCTCGATAGGCCTTTTCCATGATTCCATCTCGATACCCCATTCGCTTTAATCCTTTTCGGTTCTCTTTCGATGCAAATCCTTTATCCGCATACACTCTTTTAGCTTTACTTCCTTCAGCCATTTTCTCTAACATTTTTATTTCCGATTCGTTGGCTGGTCTGACCTCAACTGTTTCTATATATCCATCTCCCTCATCTGTTCGTACGTATCCTCGATATCCAAAATAACTTTTTTTCCCTTTCTTTAACCACCTCGCATCTCGATCTGCTGATTCTTGTACTTCTAACTCTTTTTTCTCCTCTTCTTCTTGTTCTTCTTCCAAGACTTTTTCCTCTTCTATTTCTATTATTCGATTTGCTCTCGATGCTGATGCTATGATTGTCGCATCTATTATTGCTCCCATGCATTTTTTTATCTTAAGACCTAATTTCTCTAATTGATTATTTAATTCTTCCAATGCCTTTTTATCTACCCCATTAGCCATTATTCGATTTCGGAATCGACATAATGTCGTCTCATCTGGCAAATCTTCTCCTAGTTCAAATCCTGTAAAGAGCATAAAATCAAGTCTTACTCTTAAACTTTCTTCTAATTCTGGATCACTTAGGCTGTACCATTGACCCAGTATTATCGCTTTGAACATTTTTATCACATCGTAAGGTCTTTTTCCTCCTTTATCTTCTATTTCTTTCTTATAAAATCCCTTGAAATATTTCTCAAATCTTTGCCAATTTATCGTTTGACCGATTTTTATTAATTTATTTTCTCCAAGTCGTTCTTGCGCACCTAATACAAATAAGCTCATTGTGATATCTTATGTGTAATTTTTGAAAAATCAAGAAGGTTGTGCAGAGGTCTCTGTCGTGTTGGTCGGAGCTCTAATCTTTTCGCTAAGGCCTTTTATCCAAAAAACCAGCAATTTAAAATGGAGTATAATTTTTGATCACTTAATTAAGTGCCTCGTATTAAACTACTTACAATATGTGTTATGACTAGTTTTTAGAATAAGCCATTAATAATCAGTAGCTTACGAATTTTATTTCGTTTGATCTCTTTCTTTTCTGCTTTCCATTCCCATGTATTTGACATGTTTTAATATGTGTTCTTCAAATGCTTTATCTTCTGGCATCGCTCTGACACAAGCTTCCACTATCGATCCATCTACGAAAAACTCCGGATGCTCCACAGCTATCTTTTTGATTAATTCGAAATGGTCTTGTGTAAACGCCATTACAGTCTTATAAGGCTTGTTTTCAGATTTCATAATCCCCAAATTCATCGATTTAAAACACAACATTTGTGCACTTTCAATATTGTTTTCGTCATTACCCAATTCTCTTAATTGACGCTTTAGATAATTCTTGTCTACATATCCTTTGACACCCCATTCCTTCAAAATGCGACCCGGCGCACTCCATCCATTATCATTAACTGCTTTAACAACCTTATTTAAAACATTTTTTTGAATTTTTTTCTTTAAGATTAATAAATCCTTGTTAATCCCTTTTCTTAAACTAATAATTTGCCTACATTCAGATCCAATTTGGTTGCCACTGAAAAAGTTTGGATCTATTGATTCTATATCAGCCTTTATTTCCTTTGTTTTTGGATGATCTGCACCTGATTTTTTGAACAATATACTATAAGCTTGTTTCATATATTCGATTGCTTTGTTTTGGTCATCGAATTTTTTATAAGTTTTTCCTATATTATACAATATATGTCCTATATGTGGATGATTACTTTCAAATATTTTTTGAAATATTATCAGAGACCTTTCTTCATAATCTAATGCTTTATAGATATTATCTAATCCATCCAATGCTTCATATGTCTTTCCGATGTTGTTCAATAAAATTCCAACTTCCACATCAAAATGATTACCTGAAAATAGTTCCTCAGTCATCTTTAATGAATTTTCGAAATAACTTAATCCTTTTTTAAGATTCTCATTTCCCCCTAATTTTTGATAGCATAAACCAACATTATTGAGTGAGACTACTACACTTGGATGTTTCTCAGGAAATAGCGCCTGACGCATCTTTAGTGCACTCTCCATATAGAATAATGCCTCTTTTAGGTTTTTTTGATCTCCTTTCTTTTGACATCCTAATTCATAATATGCAACTCCTAAGCTATTTAATGACAGAGCAACATCAGGATGATTGCCAGGCAATAAGGCCTTTCTCATTTCTAAACCTTCTTTAAAATACTTAAATGCTTGATCATAATTCTCAGCCCCTCCTAATTCACAATAAGTAAGCCCGATATTATTTAATACAATAGCTATTTTAGTATGATTACCAATAAATAAATTACGTCTCATAGCCAAAGAACTCTCATAATAACTCAACGCTTTACTAAGATTTGATGCACCGCCTAATTTTTGATAACATAATCCTATGTTATTTAGTGTCGTTGCTTTATCAAGATGATCATTAGAAAATAGGGTTTCTCTAATTTCTAAGGACTCATTTAAATATACTAAAGCCTCATTAAGATTTTTTGTACCTCCTAATTTCAAATAAGCATGGCCTATATCATTACGAGTTTTTGCCAAATCAATTAAACTTTTTTGATCAATTATTTTTTGTTCATCCAATAGATTTTGCCAATAAACTATTGCTTTACTGTAATCAAAAATTAAGTAAAAATAATAACTGCCCAGCTTTGATAACAAATCTGTAAGAGCCTCACAATGTATTTTTTCGGCTTGTCCTTCTTTGATCAACATCTCTGCATGATTAACTAGTGCAAATACTTTTTCGGTATTCTTATCATTTTCATCAAAAGTTGGTAATAAACCGTTCAATTTATCAACCAATTTTTCTATTATTTTAGATGCTTGAGTACTATCTTCTGCAATCAAAGCTTTTCTAGTTTCTTCCTGTATTATTCTATGGCTAATTTTTAATACAATTTCATCCCCTTGGGTTACTACATCAACCAAAGATAGTGGCCGCAATTGATTAATGATTTCCTCCATCTCATTAGTTGTCTTTTTCATTAGTGTTTGAATTGATTTTGCCGGAACTCCTTCCGGATCGAGATATGCCAAATACTTAAGTGCCATCCAACTCTCAGATGACTGCGTTTTCAAATTCCCAAATAACATCTCAATTTCTGGGTAAATTTCTTCATCTTGATTACATCCTGCTTTAATAGCTTCATAATTGTTAACATAATCTTGTACACTTTTCATATTATGTTTTTGAAAATAACCCACTGTTTTTGATAACCGGAATGGCGACTTACCCACGACTTCTACTAATTTTTTTGCATCATCTTCATTTTTTCCGAGTGCGCTTCTTAAATAAATGATTGCTTCTTGTTTTTTAAAGCCTTTTATCTCAATTGGTTCCACATCGTCTAACAACTTAGAATTCTTTGAAGTAATAATTATTTTTAAGTTATTCGGAAGGTTTTTTAAATATTGCTTTATTTTCTCTTTATCTTCAACATTGTCAAAAATAAGAAATACTTGATCCTTTGTCATTCGCTCCAATCGTCCATATACTAAATCTCTAATTTCCCCACAAGACAAACCCTCAGTTGGGATCTTCAAAGCCTTGGCTAATTTGAAAAATTCTCCGTCTATTTGCCTCCCTTTAATCCATCTGACCTGCAAGTTTTCTTGTTTTTTACTTATTCCATAATTCTGAGCTAAAGTACTTTTCCCCATACCACTTGC
>JABDAI010000030.1 GCA_013289195.1 Verrucomicrobiota bacterium | reverse complement strand
AGCACTCACTTTACTCTTACTGCCAAGCTTCGGTTTAGCCCTCAATATTCCTTCTTCTTGGTAACGCTTCCACCACCGATTTACTGCACTTTTGCTGACACTAAACAATCTAGAGGCTCCTCGTTGTGAGTTGCCGGTTTTTATCGAGTCTATTACTCTTATTCTTAAATCTTCACTATATGCTTTTGTATTCATAATTGTAATACCATTTAGCACAAAAACGTCCCTTTTTCAAGAAGTTTTACTATAAATTGGCAAAAGCAGGGAGTGTTAGAGGTTTCCAAATATCTCCACAAGAAAAAGAAGTCAAATTAGGGGAGTGTTTAGCAAGAAGGTTAAGTAATATGTTGATTTGTTCTATATTTGAATTATCAATTTGTTCTAATTTGATAGCTTCAATATTAACTAGCAAAGTCTTGTCCTCCAAGTTGTTTATATAAGAGATAGCTACTTTGAGATCATCAATAGATTTAATTGTTATCGTCGCCTTAATGAGTCCCACTCCGAACTCTTCAGTATCTTGAAATCTTATTGTTAACAGTTTATTTACTTGTGATTGTAAATTTTCAGAATTTAATCCTTCTGGGTTTTCGACATGTCTTGAACTAATTTCCGGTTTTTTTTGATTTAAATTTAAAGACGTATTTTCTTTTGCTTGTGGTTTACCGATAAAAGATTCAATTAGACGATTGAAAATGCAGTCAAAGTCTAATTTTAACATTTTAATGATAGGTTTTATATAGCTTACACTTATAGTATTCATAATATATTTTTTTATTTTGTTTTTATTTTAATAAATAAAAAATTAAATTTAATCAAAAATTACTCAATGTCAACATTCAAATTCAGCCAAAACCAGTATATGAAAAGAAAGTAAAGCATTGACGAATTGGATTTATTAGAATTGCATATATCATTATGAAAAACACTTTTTATTGGCATCGATTATTTCTTAATTGGAGGAAAGACAGTAAGGTTGTTATATTTATTGTAGGGTTATTAATGATTTTTAGAATAATTATGCTAATTGTTTTTCATGATCAAAGGGGCCCGGATCTTACTTCCTCGGACTATTTATTGTTTTTTTTCAGATCATTACGCTTTGATTTACGAATAGCTTTATTAATGGTATTACCAACTGTTTTTTTGGGTTTTTTAATATTTAATGAGGCTTGGGAAAGAAAATTGGACTTTTTAAGAGCTACGATAGGTAGGATTATGATTGTGGTTACTTTATGGCTTTGTGCGGGAAATTTAGGATTTTTTTGGGAATACCACGATCAATATAATCAGTGGATTTATGGACTCTTTCATGATGATTTAAAAGCAATTATGCTGACTGTTTGGAAAACTTATCCTGTAATTTGGATAGCGATAGGAATTGTGGTAATGAGTATTCTCTGTTTAAAATTATTTTCCTTATGGTTGAGTAAAGTAAAAATTTTGGATATGAAAAATAGCAAATTATCTTTGGGCTGGGGATGGAAATTGCTCATGGTTTTAATAATAACCTCACTCTATATAGTGGGTTTGCGAGGAAGTATGATGTCGCGTCCTCTACAAAGAGATGATATAGGAGTGACAAGAGATCATTTTTTAAATAAATTAGTAGCTAATCCTTATTTTTCACTTTATTATACGCATTCCGATCATAAGCATTTGAATCGTGCAGTTGGAATTGAAGTATTTTTAAAAAATCAATCTATTGAAGATGCTTTAATGTTATTATATCCATATAGAAATAATGAATCTAAAAAAATAGATGATTGGATTAAGAAAAAGATCAATACAAATGGAGTAAAAATTAAGCCTAAGCATATTTTTTTAATTATTTTAGAAAGCCAAGATAATTGGCCGATGATGGAAAAATTTGAATGGCTTGATTTAGCGCCGAATTTGAAAAAATTAGCATCACAAGGTTTGTATGTGAAGTCTTTTGTTTCTGCTGGTTGTAACACGCAGGCAAGCCTCAGTGCGATTATTACAGGATTGCCAGATGCCAATGTATTTACCAATTTCCAATCAAGTTCACAAAGTCAGTATACGACAGCTTTTGCGAAACCTTTTAAGGATTTAGGGTATCAGGTAAATCTTTTTTATGGAGGACATCTTGCGTGGCAAAGATTGGGGGAATTGGCGATTAATCAAGGTTTTGATCATGTATATGGACAAGAACATATGCCTTTGACTTCCAAATCGCATTCATGGGGAGTATTTGATGAGGAGTTATTTGATTATGTTTTAAAAACAGTGGATTCTAATGTCCCGAGTGTGAATTTAATAATGACGACGACAAACCATTCACCCTATCCAGTCAATTTGAAAGCAAAGGGATGCCCACAAATCGTTTGTCCGAAAAAATATAGAGATCTAGAAAACAGTTTTACGAAGCCGCAAATTATAGGACATTTGTGGTACAATGATTATTGTATTGGGGGTTTTGTAAAAGAAGCTGAAAAACTGTTTGATCCTGCATTATTTGCAATAACAGGAGATCATACTTCACGGAGATTTTTTTCTAGTAGGCCTAGTTTATATGAATCTAAAAGTGTGCCCTTAATCCTCTATGGCACTTCCAAAATGTTTGGTGAAATAGAAGTTCCGGAAAGGATGGCAGGATCTCATTTAGATATTTTGCCTACAATCATCGAAAGTATTGCTCCAAAAGGGTTTGAATATTATGCATTGGGGAAAAATTTATTTGATTTTAATGGGCAACAAATGGGTTTAGGCGCTGGAGTTGTTATTACGCCTGATGTGATTTGTCCAATTGACCGGATGCACGATTTTGAGGAATTGCCGTGGAACAAGGAAGATCTAGGTAAAATTGATGTCGAGCATTTAGGGAACCTTTATAATGCATTTCATGGAGTGGGATGGTGGAAAATTATGAAGGGAAGTGAAGTTGGTGGGGTGACAACCTCGGTTTCGGATCCTTAGCTAAATACTCCAATTTGCAATTTAGTATTTAACCTGGATTACACATTAAAATTTTTTTCACAATCGTGCTTGCGGTGATTATTATTATTTATTATAAATTGACAAAATCTTAAAAAGGAAACAAATGAGTAATAAAAATACTTCAAGATCTATTTCAAAAGTAAACAGTGGAGCTATTTCACCTGGAAAAGGGTATTCTTTAGACTCACAACAAATAGCTTCTCAAGGATGTTTTAATGTTACAGCCGATCCTATATCAGGACAGACAAGTTATATTCAGCTTGATAAAGCAATGTCATTTTTAGATTTCCAAAGAGAATTACATGTAGATGTTACTGCAAAGAGTAAATTTTGGATGTTTTCTGGCAATGCTGAGGCACACTATATGCGGTCTGTGCAAAATCAAGATGCATCGATGTCTCTTAATTATTTTCAATATGCTGCAGGAACAGTATCTGTTAGTTTGTTGGGATACGGTAAAGATGCATTAAATAAGTTTGGTCAGAGCGCTTATAATGATGGAAAAAATCCGTATTTTGGACTCCTATGTGGCGATAATATTATTGATAGTTACCAGGAAGGTGCATTACTTGCTCTAGGAATAAATCTTCAATTTAAAAGTAGTTATGGTAAAGCGCAGTTCAAGGCAATAGCTGGAGCGTCATTTGCTGACATTTTTAGTGCCTCAGCCGAAATCCAGAAAGTAATTAATAAATCTAACATAGCTGGTTCCTTAGCAATGCAAGCTTTTCAACTGGGTGGAGATCCATCACAACTTGCTCATATTCTATCTGTTGATCCTAGTGGAGATTATTATGCTACATCTTGCAGTCTCGCAGCAATGGATAAATGTATTAAGGCTGCAAATGGGTTATTAGATTACGCTAAAAATAACTTTCAAACACAGTTTTCGTTTAAAGATGGTAAGGGCCTAACACCTCTTGGGGTTGGTTTTATACACTATGTTCCTATAGAATTTATTGGCCTTCACTCTCAATCATTTGTGACCCCGGAAGTTTTGGAGCATCGGAAGCAACTTGCTTCAGCTTTGCAAGAAAATCAATATTACCAACAGAAGTTTAATGGTTTGGTGAATGGTTATATTGTGCCTTGGAATACTATGAGTAATTTATTCAAAGTCTACGACGCATTGCTTAAACAAGCAAGTACTAATGTTAATAGACTAATGGACATAGATCCTAATCAAGGGCCCATAGGCTGTTATGATTTTCCTTATCAGTGTAACAGTATTTATGAGACAATTATGTCAGAATTGAAACCCATTACTGCAAACAATTTAACAACCTTGGATGCTATAAGGTATGCGATATGGTTTGACATATTCGTTTTGTATAAAAATGGAGACATGCCTTCTTCATGGGACGCAGGATTAATCCATGCTAATTCCATCGGAGATCACTTTAAATCACTTGATTTTGTATCAGCGACCCGCACTAGCTTTGATGAGGGGCATACCTATTATTCAAGTAGTGGGCAGATCTGGTGTGCCCATAGTCAGGGTCAGTCTAGCGATGGAGGTATGCATTATTACGGTACGATAACTAATGGCGTTAATGTTTGTAAATACTTAAATAAGAACCAAGGATGGAATGCAAATCAGTCTCCCTATTATTTTGAGGCTTGGAATGGGGATAATTATGACGACAATAATGAAGATAACAGTTTAGCCGATTTTGCTTACTATGATAGCTCTGAGGACCCCCATATTTTAAATCAAGTATACTCAAGTCATGAACATTATGATGATTTGAATCTCACTGAAATAGTTTCTAATTTTTCATAACTTTGTTATGAAGCGTTTTTTCATCATCAGCACATTTTCTCACCAGATTAAACTAAAATCTTGTTTATTAAGCCAACCTTCTTGATTATTAAAAGCACTTTTAACAAAAGTCCAATTAGGTAGCTTGTGTTTTTTATTGATGACTTTTATGGTGGAACCTGCAGGAAGTTGAGCAATAAATGGACTTGTTGAAGTGGCTGAAATGCGCAAAGGAGCATTATTCGTCAGAACGATACCTTCAGTGCGTTTATTGGAATAGGAAAAATGAAGTGCAATGCAAATTATGATTAAAAAAACGCAACCCCAGAAAGGAAGTTGGATCCAAAGTTTATTAGATAGAAAAAGTGAAAGAATAAATAAGAGCGTTGCTAGAATGAGAGAAATTATAAAAATATAATCATAAATGTATGCAGAAAGTAAATTTATGAAAATTTGCAAACCATTCGGTGGTGAAGAAGTTATGTTTATCGCTTGATTGGCTAAATCGAGATTTTTTAAGATATCCTGATTGTGAGGAGCAAAGGTAAGGGCTTTTTGGTAATGAAGGATGGCATGGGGGAAATCTTTATTTTCAAAGTAGGCGTTGGCTAAATTGTAGTGCTGCTGCAAAGATTGGGAATTTATAAGACTTTCTTTGTAGAGACCAATTGCTGTGGAAAAGTCTTTATTATGATAGGCTTCATTGGCTTCATCGAAAGTGGATGCTTTTGAATGAATGAATGAGAGTAATAGAAATAAAAATAATAAAAGATGTTTCATATATAAAGTTATTTTTCTATGTTTTGCAGAAGTGATTCGTATTTTTGAAAGATTTCTGGAGTAAGTTTATGGTTAACTACTGTGCCGCTAAATTTCAGCATGTCGGCAGCATGGAAAAGATGTTTTAAAAAAGTAACATGCTCTTCAGAAAGTTGCATCTGCGAAAGGTGTTCTTCGATATCATGCAGTGTAAGCGCTTGAGAAGTCTTTGGGTGCTCAAGAGAAACTATTTCTGAAATTGCTGCTGTAGCAGCTTCGTAGAAAGCTATTGAATCTTGCTGCGCATAGGCTTTTTTCGCTTTTTGCAAATTATTTTGTATTGCTCTTTGTGTGTTAATTTCTTTTAGATATAATTTATTTTTACTTCTTTTTGATTTAATTTTTTTATATAAAATAAAAAGTATTGATATGAATAGTGCTATCAATAGTGCATATAGGATGAAACTTTTTTTTGCTAACAAAGGAGTTAATGATTTAACAGAATGAGTTATCTCTAATTTAATGGGGAGAAGACCGGCCTGATGAGGGATTGTTGTATTTATTTGGGATTGTAAGGTAGTATTTGGAGATTGGAAATTGGAAGAAGAGGTGGGTGAAGAAGTGATTTTTAGAGGAATGGGATCAGGGGTGATTTCCATGTATTGATAAAGATCTGGGTCAAAGTAATTAAAAATAATGTCAGGGGATTGAGTAATAAGATCAGATTGAGGAATGATGACATATTCGAAAGTTTTTATGCCAGAGAAACCAAATTGGTCAGTTGGTTTAAAGGAAGATTTGGGAGGATAGGTTTTCCAATCAGCGTTGTGGGTAAGGGTAGGTGGAGAAATGCGGTCGAAGTTGCCACTTCCTTTGATTTCTATTTTTAGAGATAGAGGGTCACCTACAGGCGCTTCTGTAGGGATGATAGAAAAGTTTTCGAGGGTGAATTGGCCAATGGCGCCAGTAAAATCGTCAGGTTTATTGTTTTGAGGTAAGGGAGAAATGGATAGATTAAGGGGAGGGGATAGGACTTCAACTTTCTCCGCAGAACCCATTAGACTACTCATCAATGAATCTAACTGTGAATCAAAAGGATCGAAGAGACTACTGGGTAATCTATTTTTCCTAGATGCAGAACGAGATCTCTCAATGACAAACTCTATCTTATATTGAAGGTCTTTGTCTCCTACTTTTATAGGAGTAATATATGTTAAAATATGGAAATTCTTGTTGAGAACGCCATTGACAATGGATTGAGTTTCTTTCTCAACTTGCAAAGCGGAAAATTTAAAATAGTCATTTGGGACTTGTTCTAAATTAAGATGGGGGTGCATTAGTACGTTGCGGGTAGGAATAGAAAAAGTGATATCAAGAGGTACCATTTGGCCAATGTAGATTTGTTTATTTTTAACATTGAGGTCGAGAGAAAAGGGAAGATCATCTTCTGAGTGATTGGGAGCTTTTTCGGTAACAGTGAGTTTGGATGAAGAAACAGGGTATTTTTTACCATCGATTTCAATATCGAAGGCAGGAAGAATGAAATCTCCGATTTTTTGTGGGTGAACAGTGAAAGAAAAGACATGAGAAATAGAAATTTTTCCATTCTCTGAGCGAATAAAGTTTTGAGTACCTAAGTAAGTGAAGGTTAAGCCTTCTACATTAGGCACCGAAGGTACAATATTACCTTGAATACCTTGGATTGTAATATTGAGTAGTCCTGGTTTACCTAAAAGCAGGATTGGAGGTTGAAATGCTGAAGAGACTGTAATCGGTTCTGCAGCTAGTAGGTTTGAAGTTACTAGGAAAAGTATTGCAATACATGGAGTATAAATATTTTTAAACATAGTGTTACCAATCTTTAAAATTATCAGAAGAAATAAAAGGGTGATTTGATTTTTCATTAACAATGGGAAGTTTTTTTTCGGAACTTTTAAAAGATTTTAAAAGTTCTTCTGCTTCTTCTTTGCTCATGGGTTGAATAGAAGTGGCAGTAGCAGAAATTTGTTTGGCCTCTTGAGTTTGAGAATTTTTTGAATTTTCAGCATTCGTATTGGACTCATTATTTGTTTGTTGTTGATTCTTTTCTTGGTTTGGCTGATGTGTTTGTTGTTGATCTTGTTTTTGAGTGTCTTCATCGGCGAGTAGTTCTTGTTGCTGTAAGGAATTGGAAGTTTCGCTGTCCTTATTTTGAGAATCTTGTTGGCTATTAGAGCTGCTTTTTTGATTATTGTTATTATCTTGCTGTTTATTGCCATTATTTTGTTGTTGGTTATTATTAGCTTGCTGCTGATTGTCGTCATTTTGAGGTTCTTGTTGTTTTTGTTGTTCCTGATTTTGCTTTTGCTGTTCTTGATTTTTTTTAAGTTCTTCAATTGTCTTTTTTACAAAGTTTATATTTTCTTGTGCATGAAGATCTGTGGGGTCGAGTTCGAGGGATGATTGGTAATTATTGATAGCATCTTCCCAAAGTTTTATGGTGGACTGAGGGTTAGTTTGCATTGTTTCTTGCCCTTGACGATAGAGAGTATTGCCGATGTTATAAAAAGTTTTTTGTTGGAGAGGAAGGTCTTGGGTTTTTATGGCTTTATTAAAAGCGGATAGGGCAGCAGTATAATTTTGGTTTTTATAAAGGCTTGTGCCTAAATTATAGTTCAGGGTAGGATGGTTTGAGTTTTTTTGAGTTGCTACTTCATAGAGATGTGCGGCTGAGGCAAATTGATTGGATTCAAATGCTTTGAAAGCTTTTGAAGGGGATGCATTGAGGTTGCTGGAAAGCCAGTTAAAAAGAAAGACAATTAAAAGTAGATTGGAAATATTTTTAATACTTTTAGTCCGTGTTGAGAGGAGTATCGATGCAGTAAATAGAATTATGGCTATAGCAAGTGGCCATTGGAAACGTTCTGTAGGGACTTGGCGGAGGGTGGAAGTGAGTTCTTGTTTAGGGATGTTATTAATGGCGGATTGATAAATTTTTTCTAATCCTTCGCCTTTAGTTCCAAGTGGAGTGTAGAAGCCTCCTGTTGCTTGGGCAATTTTAGAAAGAGTTTGTTCATCGAGTTTTGTTTTGACAATTTTGCCTTGAGTGTCGCGAACGAAGTCGGTGGAATTATCGGAAGTTTTGATGGGAATTAATTCGCCTGTAGAAGTTCCTACCCCCACGGTATAAATTGTGATATTATCTTTTGCAGCAGTATGAGCTGCGGTAATACCAGATTCTTCGAGATCTTCACCATCGGAGATGAGAATTAGAATTTTGAAGTTGTTTTCCTTTGAAAAAACAGGAATAGCAGTGCGAATAGCGGCAGAAATATCGGTTCCTCCTCGATTTAAAACTCCAGGATCTGTTTGTTTAAGGCATTCTGTAAAGGCATTATAATCGAGAGTGAGGGGACATTGGAGGAAGGCAATGCTGGAAAAGGCGATCAAGCCAAATCGATTGCCTTCGAGTTTTTTGACTAAATCGAGAATAGAATATTTGGCTCGTTCAAGACGATTGGGTTTGATGTCTGGGGCGAGCATACTTTTTGAGACGTCTAAGGCAAAAAGGATGTCGATACCCTTAGCTTTTTGATCTTCCCAAGTGTAGCCCCATTGTGGCTGAGAAAGAGCAGCAAAAATAAAAAAGAGTGCAGCCAGGAAAAGACAAAATTTTAAGACATAGCGGCGATTACTATAAGAGGAAGTTAGAGAAGGAAGAAGTCCAGGAGCTGCAAAAGATTTAAGAAGCAAGTGGCGGGTTTTCTGAGCATAGCAAAAACTCAATAATAGGATTACTAAAATGGGAAGAAATGCATAAAGCCAATATATGTTGCCAAAAGTCATGGAAGTGTTCTAAAACGTGTTGTTGTTAAAATTTTTTCGATAAATAAAAGAGCCAGGGCAAGGTAGAGCGGAAACATGAAAGCTTCCTGATAATTTGTGTGGTTTCTTAATTTCACGTTTGTTGTTTCTAGACGATTAATTTCTTTATAAATATCACTGAGTTCCTTTAAATTCGTCGCTCTGTAGCTTTTTCCGTTTGTGCGTTCAGAGATTTTAATTAAAGTATCTTCATCCATTGGAATATTTGCTTGTATAATCAAAGGGCGACCATAATGATCTAAAATTATGTTGCCATATTCATCAGCATCTAAAGCGGGAACTATCCCTCCTTTCCCTACGGCAATGGTGTAAATTCTGGCATCAAAGGTAGCAGCGATCTCAGATGCTGTTAGAGGAGAAATTTGGCCAGTCGTATTTGCTCCATCGGTGAGCAAGATGATAACGCGGCTTTTGGCAGGTAAATCTTTAAGACGATTGACGCTCATAGCAATTGCATCACCAATGGCGGTGCCTTGTGTACCTACGCCAACTTTAAGGCGCTTAAGATTTGTTTGTAGCCAGTCGTGATTTAGAGTCAAAGGGCTGACAAGGTAGGAGTTTCCGGAGAAGGCAATGAGTCCGATTCTATCATTAGGACGGTCTTTAATAAATTCTTCTAAAACATTTTTAGAAACATCTAGACGAGTAACGAGATTATTGTGTGTTGCGAGGTCCAAAGCGAGCATGGAGCCAGAGATATCTAAAGCCAAAATGATATCGATACCACTGGCTTCAACAAAAGATTCTGCTTTAAAAAATCGAGGTCGGGCAAAAGCGACGATGAGACAAGTTAGAGTAAGTAATGAAAGTAAAAATAAGAAATTTTTATATCTGGAAGGTTTAAGCTTAGAAACTTTTTGGGCAATGGCGGTATTGGAAAATACTAGAGATGCCGATTGGGTTCCCGGGCGACCTTTAAGGAAGGCTATTAAAGGAATTAATAATAAGAGCCATAAATAGTGAGGATTGTGGAATTCGAAATTCATGAAACTTCTTTTTGGCTAATTGAGGAGAGGAGGTTATTCGATTGAGGTTCTTCTTGATGTGCTTGGGTTAAAAACAGATGTGCTTTTTCGTATAAAATTTTTTGATCATGAGGAGTAAATTGAATTTTTGCAAATTTCGCTAAGTCACACATTTCTAGGAATGTGGCTAAATTAGTAAGGGGTTTTGAACTAAAAGTCATATTTTGCTGGATCTTATATAAGAATTCTTCAGTGGTTTTTTCCGAAGCATGAAAATGGAAAGCATTTTCTAGATAGTGGCGAATGATATCAGAAATTTTTACTGAAAGAAGTTTATCCATTCCGGGTTGGAGGAATTCTTTAGTATTTGTTAGATCGCGAATAGCTTTTTCGTAGGGGGTAAGATGAGCTTCTAAAGATTGGGTTGGTTTTCTAAGTTTTTTTATTATGAAGTAGATTAGAAAAATGATACCAATGAGTACGAGACCGCCGACTATTGAAAATAAAGTTAGGTGTTCTTGCCAGAAAGGCAAGATTTCAATGAGTCCTTTAACATCATAGATATCTTCCATTGTATTAACGTAATCTTTTTTTTAAGCGCGCTTGTAAAAAATTTCTTAATGCTGAAATATAGGGTTTATCGGTTGAAATGGAGAGAATGTCGATGCCTTTTTGTTTTAAAGTTGCCTGGAAGGTATTGAGACGTTTACGATTCTCGTGTTCATAGAGTCTGCGAACTTCTTTATTGTAGGTATCGATTTCAATTTGTTCGCCGGTTTCAGAGTCTTCAAGGGTAATGATTCCCACTGGAGTTAATGCTAGTTCTCTAGGATCCGTGAGAGTTACGCAAATAAGATCGTGACGATTTTTAGTGATCTGTAAGTTTTTAACTAGATCATTGCGTTCATATAAATTTAGATTTAAATTTTGACTTAAATCTTTTTTACTATGCAAAAAATCACTGATTAAGAAGACAATAGACTTTTTATTGATAACGCTATTAAAATAGTCTAATGCATGATTGATATTGGTTCCCTTATTGTCTGGTTTGAAGAATAGAATTTCGCGTATGAGTCTTAGGACGTGAAAGCGGCCTTTCTTGGGAGGAATAAAGGTTTCGATCTTATCTGTGAAGAGAATAAGACCTACTTTGTCATTATTTTTAGTAGCCGAAAAGGCGAGTAGGCTTCCGAGTTCTGCGGCAATTTCACGTTTACTTTCGAGGACAGAACCAAAATTACCGGAAGCACTGAGGTCTATTAATAGCATGATAGTTAATTCTCTTTCTTCGCGAAATTTCTTGATAAAAGGGCGGTCCATTTTTGCGGTTACATTCCAATCGATTGAGCGCACGTCGTCGCCAGGTGTATATTCGCGGACTTCTTCAAAGTCCATGCCTTGGCCTTTAAAGATGCTGTGATAGGCGCCAACCATGGCATCAGTAACCATGCGGTTCGTTTTAATTTCTATTTGACGAACTTTTTTTAGGATTTTTTTTGTGAGTTCTGATTGATTCTCCATTTTAGTGATAGTTGAAGCTTATGGAGAGGTTTTTGTATTATGGAACGGGTATGGTGTTGATGATTTTTTGAATAATGTCTTCACTTTTGAGACCTTCAGCTTCCGCTTCATAGCTGACAATGATTCTATGTCTTAAAACATCCATAGCTACTGATTTGACGTCTTGTGGCGTAACGTAGCCACGTCCATTAATAAAAGCCAGAGATTTTGACGCAAGGGTTAGATTGATTGTGGCACGAGGAGAAGCTCCAAATTGAATGTAGTCGTCTAGTTTAAGTCCATTGCGGCTTGGTTTTCTCGTAGCGAAGACGATTTCTACGATATAGTCTTTAACTTTATCATCGACATAGATGGTATCAATAAGTTCTCTGGAGCGGGCAATTTCCTTGGGTCTAATGATTGGATTAACCGTTAGATTTGGAGAGTTGGTCGCCATGGAATCGAGGATTTTTCTTTCTTCCTTTTGCTCAGGGTAGTCAATTTTTACTTTTAACATGAATCTATCGACTTGGGCTTCTGGGAGAGGGTAAGTACCTTCTTGATCGATAGGATTTTGAGTCGCTAATACGAGGAATGGGTCGGGTAAGGGATAGGTGGTTCCACCGATAGTGACTTGTCTTTCTTGCATAGCTTCGAGGAGAGCACTTTGAACTTTTGCTGGAGCGCGATTAATTTCATCAGCAAGAATTAGATTAGCAAAGATGGGACCTTTTTTGGTAAAAAATTCTGATTCTTTTGGGTTATATACTAAAGTTCCAATAATATCTGCAGGGAGAAGATCTGGGGTGAATTGAATTCTTTGAAATTGGGACTGTATAGCCGCTGCAAGTGTTTTAATGGAGAGTGTTTTAGCTAAACCGGGAACCCCTTCGAGTAGAACATGGCCATTGCTTAAAATACCGATTAATAGTGAATCGATAAGGTGTTTTTGACCAACGATTACGCGAGCCATCTCTTGGCGTAAAAGCACGACCCATGAAGAAGCTTCTTTTACTTTATCATTAATTTCAGGAATTTGTGAAGTAATCATAGTGGTTGAATTGTGAATAGTATTTTGAAACTACTTGAAAATCAAGGCATTCTTTTAAAATTTTTCTGGATGATTGGAGATAAATTGTTTAAATAATTGAATTGGGAGTAAGGTATCTGAATAACCGAGACCTTCTTTGAATTCGGTAGTTTTTAAACAGGTATAATTGAGGTTCATGGTTTGACTTAAGTAACAAAATGTGTCATCTTCGCGTTCTTGGAATAGTTCAATTATTTGAGTATTGGGTTTGCAAAAGATGATGTTTGTTAGTCCTGCGCCATGGGCTGCAACGATAGTTTTTGCTTGAGAAAATAGTTTTACTTGTTGGACAAAGTCTAGGTCCTCGAGATAATATTTTTGAAATCCTAGAGGTCTTAGGACATTAAAAAGCTCATCTTCATTAATAATGCGGCGATGAGGGGCTTTTTGCCGTGATATAAAAATTTTATTGCAGAATTGCTGTTCAGAAAAGTTTTTGGTAAGGGGAAGGAATTTATTTTGCAAATAGTCGCAGACCCACCTTGGGGAATAGCAGGATTTTGATACATAGGAAGGTATAATGAGTTCATCGGCTTCTATATAAGTGTTTTTATCAGCTTGAATGAGTTTGCTTGTATTTATGCCTAGGCATTGAAGAGTTTTCTGTTGAAAAGCCAGATCAATACGTGGTAGGTAAATCCAGTCATAAGAAAGCTGATCAATTAAAGCTAATTTGGGTATGATTTCCATCATCCAATGGTAGTAGTTATGATGTCCTTCTTGTGCTAGGACCAGTACTGTTCCTTTTAGTTTCTGGGCTTGGGGTAAATTTTCGAGGCATGCCTGAGATTTTTTGATGGGTGACCAGGGCCATATTAGCTCAGAAATCATAAATTGCTTATTTATAATTACATACCCTTGGTCGGAATAAATATAAGCTTTGGGGATTCGCAGTATGAAGGTTTCAGGGATACGAGGGGTTGCGTAAGTGGAATCCTCTGAAGAGGCAATGGGGAATCTTTCGAATGATAATTGAATGGGATCATGTACTTTAGTGTAATGGAGGGAATTAGGATTGATATGTTTTAATTGTTCAATGGATATAATAGAAATTTTCTTAGAATGAAGGCAATGCAGGGATAAGAGGACGAAGGAAGCAAAAGTTAGGTAAGTAAAAATTAAATATATTCTATCTTTCATAGGATAGATATATTTGAAGTAAATTGGAGTTTTGACGAGATTTTTTTAAAATCAAAGCGTCAAAATTTAATATTCAAAATTTTGACGCTTTGCATCTAAAAAATCTTCTTTCGAAGTTTATTATGAACTACTTAAATATTAACTTAATTTAGTCTTATATAATGCTAAACTAAGTTCACGTTCTTGTAGTTTTTGTGTGCAAATTTTAACTTCACGTACTGTCTCTTCACGCTTAAAATAGAGTTCGCTGATATTTTGGACATACGTATCTTCATTATTAAGCATAGGCTGGTCATTTAATTTGCTCACAGCTCCTTCTATTGCATCGATTTTCCCATTGAGCTCAATCAAACTAAGTTCAGCAGCTTTTAAAGAATTGCTGACAGAATTATAATCCTGTTGTAACTTAATGAGTACCGGATCTTCTTCATCCATCGTAACTTCTTGATTAAAAGTTCCTATAGGCGCAGAGGGATAAAATGGATAATTTATTGATTGGAAATTTCCTGCTGGTTGGCTATAATTTTGAAATGGCATAGTTTGCATGCTAGGAATGACGGAATTAGTTTGAGTGTTAAATGGCAAATTGGAACCATAAGCTGGATATGCGTTTTGATTATAGTTATTACCATACAACCTATTTAAATTCGGTTGAGGAACTACAGATTGCCATTGTGTATCCTGATTAAATGCTGGAGTAGGGACTGAATATCCATTGATAGGAAATACCGGATAATTAGTAGCCGTTGGAGTTCTAGGCACGACAGATGTCCCCG
>JABDAI010000029.1 GCA_013289195.1 Verrucomicrobiota bacterium | reverse complement strand
GTTTGCTGTCATAAAATGTGGCTATGACATCCTTTAATCCATTCAAAGGCTATCAATTTAACAAATATATAATCATGCAGGCCGTTTACTGGTATTGCCGTTATAGCTTGAGCTACCGAGATATTGAAGAACTCATGAATGAACGAGGCGTTGAAGTTGATCACTCTACCATGCAACGCTGGGTTGCAGTCTTTATCCCCCTTTGATAGAGGGACAAGTTAAGCTTCGAAAGAAGCCTGTAGGTGGGTCGTGGCGGATGGACAAAACCTATATTAAGGTGAAAGGAGAATGGTGCTATTTGTATCGTGCCGTTGATAAAGAAGGCAATACTATCGATTTTCTATTATCCAAAAATCGTGATACTGAAGCTGCTAAAGGTTTCTTCAAGAAAGCAATTGAGAATAATGGAGTCCCTCTAAAGATTAATATCGATAAGAGCGGGGCTAATACAGCGGCCCTAGAGGAAATAAACCAGGAACGCAAAAGCGCTGGAGAAGAGCCTATTGAGATTCGACGAATCAAATATTTGAATAACCCAGTAGAGCAAGACCATCGCTTTATCAAGCGACTGACGCGACCGATGCTAGGTTTCAAATCATTTATATCTGCCGGGATTACGCTGGTTGGGATTGAAATTGTAAGAATGATCAAAAAGGGCCAGTTGAAATCATTCATTTTGTGCCAAACGCCAATTCAACAATTCAGAGAACTTTTTGCATGAAATCGGCACATCAGAATCAAAATTTAAGACAAGCGCCTAGGCAGACATAAAATCCTTGCGACAGAACCCTAAAAATCGTATTACATTACTATATTTTTCTTAAAAAATAGGCTTGCAATACGACTTTTAAATCCTTAGTATATCTTTATATGGAAGATTTATTTTTGCTCAGTCAAAAGCAATTAAGATTATTAACAAGAGATTATAAGCGAAAATTTATAAAGGATCCTTTTGCTTCTCGAATGACAATACTTTTGGGAGAAAGAGGGATAGGAAAGTCAACATTCATTGCTCAGTATCTTGAATCGCTCTTAACGCAAGGATTTTCAGAGCGAAACGTTCTATATTTGCCTGCAGATCATTTTGAGCTTGGTGAACGTGCATTATATGAAATTGCAGAAACATTCAGTTTGCTTGGAGGGAAAGTGATTTGTTTTGACGAGATACATAAATATCTTAATTGGTCTCAAGAACTCAAAAGTATTTATGATACTTTTCCCGAGTTAAAGGTAATAGCGTCAGGAAGTTCTGCTTTAATAGTTCAAAAAGGAAGCCATGATTTGTCGCGCAGGGCTATTGTAAAAAAAATGTATGGATTCTCTTTTCGTGAATATTTAGAGTTTGAAACGGGTAGTTCATTTTCAGTTCATTCTCTTGAAGATATTATCAAGAATCATGAGCAATTGACATATAGTTGCATTGATCAACTCAAGCAGGTAAGTGAATTCAGAATCTTAGCTTTGTTTCATCAATACCTTAAAACAGGTTATTACCCATATTTTTCAGAGTGCATGAATGAAGAAGAATTCTATTTTAAACTTGAACAAAGTGCTCATGCGACGATCGAAATCGACATACAATCTGTTTATCCATCAATCACCGGTACAAGTATAAAGAAGATCATCAAATTACTTGCTATTTTGTCCCAACAGGTGCCTTTTCAGCCAAAAATGAATAAGTTAATAGAGGTTTTGGATTTAACCGATGAAAGAACGCTCAAATTATATTTAAAATACTTACAAGATGCAGGGTTAATTAACACAGTCTCAAAATACGGTAAGGGATTGTCCGTTTTAGAAAAACCAGACAAAGTTTTCCTTAATAATACTAATCAAATGTATGCTTTTGGGGCAAACAAAACGGATATTGGAACTATTCGGGAAACTTATTTTGTTAATGCCATATCTGCAGTCGATAGTATTTGTCATAGTATGCAGGGAGATTTTATTGTGCAAGATTACACTTTCGAAGTGGGTGGAAAAAGTAAAAAACTCACGCAGATTAAAGCAATACCCAAAAGTTATTTGGTAATTGATGGCATTGAAATAGGAATAAATAAAAAGATCCCTTTATGGCTTTTTGGTTTCCTTTATTAATTTTGAATAACAAAGGACTCGATTTATATTTCATATTTACGCAAGTTTTCTATAGTCAATGAGTTACAACGATTCACAACAAATCTTATGTCTAACTTTTTAGTCGTGAGAACTCCATTCGCCGATTTTAAGCCAACTGCAGTCATTCAAGCAGCTTCTCTTTGTGATTTCCTTTCTTCCTCACCCATATATTTTACATGCTCAAAAATATGCTCTTCAAATGCCTTATCATTTGGCATTGCTTTTACACATGATTCTACAATTGAACCATCCACAAAAAACTCTGGATGTTCGATCGCTATCTTTTTTACTAGTTCGGGATTATTTCGAGTAAATTCTTGAACGATTGAATAAGGTTTTTTCGCTGATTTCATTATTCCCAAATTCATGGATTCAAAACATAGCATCTGCGCAGTTTCTATATTTGCATTTTCGCTTCCTAATTCTTTTAATGCCTTTTTAAGATAATCTTTTCCTAGATAACCTTTGACTCCCCAATCTGAGCCAAACCATCCAATATTAGTCCATCCATAATTCTCTGCCGCATTAACAATCTTATTCAAAATAGATTCTTGAATTCCTTGTTTTAATGTTAGTAGCTCATCATTCATTGTCTGGCGAGAAGTAAGTATCCATCGACATTCAGGTCCTACTCTATTTCCTCCTAGACAGGATTGTTCACTACCTTGATTTAGGAAAAAATCGGGCTGTAATGATTCTATAGCTGATTTTATTTCTTTTGTTCGGGTATAATCCTCATTAAATATACTTGAATTAATACCGTAAGCTTGTTTCAAATATTCTAAAGCTTTATCGACATCAAATTGTCGATAAGCTAGACCTACATTACTGAGTAAAATTGCTACACTTGCATGATTGACAAAAAATAGCGCTTGCACCATTTTCAGGGATACTTCTAGGTATTGAAGTCTTTCTATCAGATTCTTTGTTTCTCCTAAAGCTTCGTAAGTCCTCCCTACAACATCAAATGCGACTGCTACATCGGGGCGATTACCAGGATATAGTGCTGGCCTCATGTTGAGGGATGCTTCGAGGTATTGGGGTCCTCTTTTCACATTCTTTACTCCTCCTAAAGCTTCGTAAGCCCTCCCTAAATTATCGAGTGAGATTGCTACATCGGGGCGATTGCCAGAAAATAGCTCTTCCCACATTTTCATAGATGCTTCTTGGTATTTGCGTCCTTTTTTCACATTCTCTTCTCCTCCTAAACCTTTGTAAGCCACTCCTACATTATCGAGTGAGATTGCTACATCAGGGTGATTGCCGGGAAATAACTCTTGAATCATTTTGAGGGATTCTTCTAGGTGTTCAAGTCCTTTTTTCACATTCCCTTCTCCTCCTAAAGCTTCGTAAGCCCTCCCTACATTATTGAGCGATGTTGCTACATCGATGTGACTGCCAGGATGTAGCTTTTGCCACATTTTGAGCGATGCTTCTTGATATTCGAGTCCTTTTTTCACATTCACTGCTCCTCCTAAAGCTTTGTAAGCCAACCCTACATTGTTGAGTGAACATGCTACATCGGAGTTATTGTCAGGATATAGCGCTTGCCACATTTTCAAGGCTTTTTCTAGGTTTTGGAGTCCTATTTTAACATTCACTGTTCCTCCTAAAGCTTCGTAAGCCCTCCCTACATTATTGAGTGATCTTGCTACATCGGAGTTATTGCCAGGATATAGCGCTTGCCTCATTTTCAAGGCTTTTTCTAGGTTTTGGAGTCCTATTTTAACATTCTCTGTTCCTCCTAAATCTTGGTAGGCCAGCCCTACATTATCTAGTGAGCTTGCTACATCGGGGTGATTTGCTGTATGAATATTCCTCTGATGCTTTAATAATTCTTCCCAATAGTTTATCGCTTCTCCATAATTAAAATTAATATAATAAAAATAAGCCCCAATCTTTGATAGTAAATTGGCTCTGCCATCAGTCTGATTTATTTCCTTCGTTTCCTCTATTAACATTTTTGCATGACTAACTACCCCCATCACTTTTCCCCAGTCTTCTGGATTTTCATTAATCATTGGAAACCCTTGATCTACTTCTTTGATTAGTTTTTCTAATATTTCTTGACTTTGGGTTTGATCTTCTTCTTTCAACGCCTTTTTTGTTTCTTCTTGGACTATCCTATGGCTTACTTTCAGTATTTGTTTATTGTCTTCATTGATTGCTTTCATTAACGATAATTTTTCCAGATCATTGACACATTTCTCCAAGTCTTCTAATGGTTTTCCCATAATGTTACTAATCAACTCCAATGGTACTCCTTCTGCATCAAGATACGCCAAGTACTTTAACAATCGCCAACTTTCTGGCGATTTCTCTTTTAGATCTCTAAATAATAATTCCACTTCAGGGTATATCTCTTCATTTTGACTTCGGCCCTTTTTAATTTTATCATACTCTTTGATATAGTCATCAACATTTGTTAACTTATGCTTGTTGAAATAGGCTACTACTTTATCTAGCCTAAAAGGTGATTGACCCACTGTGTTTACGAATTTCCCAACTTCGCTTTCATTTTTCCCAAGTGCTGCTTTCAAATAAATTTTTGCTTTCTCTTCACTAAAGCCTTCGACTTTTATTGCCTCAATTCCTTTTAATAAATCAGTTTGTCTTGTAGTAATAACCACTTTTACGTGGTTTGGCAGATTCATTAAGTATTGTTCTATTTTTTCTGTTTCTTCTACATTATCAAATATCAATAATATCTGCTTTTTAGGTAGTCGCTCAAGCCCTCCATACACGATATTTCTAATTTCTTCAGGCCGTAAATTGTCGGTTATAATATTTAAATCTTTAGCCAATGTGAAAAATTCTTGGTCTATTTGCGTACCTTTAATCCATCTTACTTTCCAACCTATTTGTTGTTTATAGTCGTATCCACATTTTTTTGCTAGAGTACTTTTCCCCATGCCTCCTATTCCACTGATCACAACTATCTGGTCTTTGGCTAATTTGTCTTTCAATTCTTTTTCCTTATCTTGAATAACTGTATAATTCGCCGTTGCCAAAGGAAGATTGTCAGGCAATTGCCCTATTTGCAATATTGAGGGTTTATGAATTAATACTTTTTGCCATACTTTTCGTACATCTTTAGGTAATACTTGTAATAATCTTTGCGTTTTTTCTCTAATGCCATCAATATCATAGCCTGCATTAGGTATTAAGGTATTTTGTTGCCCATTCCGGTTAATTTTAAAACTTGCTAGAAGTTCTTCCAGTTGGGTTTTTACTATTGGTAATAAATCCTCTTGTTCTCCTAATTTCTCTTTAAAATCATACAATTTATATAAATATTTGTCTACACTATCTGTATTCAGTTTTAGGTTATGCACATTTTTTCCTTCTCTATACTTTGCTAAAGCAATCAAGGTAAATCGATTATCAAAAGTTAGTTTTGTTCTTTCTTCATAACTTATCTCATCTTCATTTGATATTTTGAAATCTATATTCTCAAAATACGTCCAATACTGGTCTTGCTTGATCTCTCCTTTTACATAGCTTTTTAAAAAACCAACTATAGTTATAATCGTCATACCTCCAATAATATAATCTAGTGACGTACTTAAAGCCATTTGCCCCATCGGATGTATTCCACTACTATTTATTCCATCTTTTATCATTGCCATTCCTTCACTGGCAAATGCTTTCCCAGCTCCAGAATATTCTACTCTTGGCCAATCAAGCATTTTGTCACACGATCTGGGTTTTCCTGTTGCAGGATCAAAGGTCTCTAATATCCCTGATAAAAAATGTCCTTCAATCGTTAACACACCTCTTATTTTGTTACCAAACATGTTATCGATAGCAGTGGGTATTTGACTCAATACCTTTTCTGACTGCTTCATCTTCACAGGTACCCTATAAACTCTACCTACATGCGGATTGCAGCAATTAGCGGGGTTTGGTTGCGCCAAATACGTAACGATTTCTATATCTTCTAATTCTATCCGGGTATCTTTACCTCTAATATTCGATTGCAGCTTTTCCATCATCGGCACAGTTCCTGGGCTATCAAATGTTACAGCCTTTATATTCCTACATTCAAAATACGCATGACTATAAAATGCACTGAGTTCCGCAAGCCACGCACCTAAAGAATGTCCAGTTAAGGATAAGCGATATCCTTTGTTTTTAGCTATATTTATTGCTTCTCCTGTAGCTTGGTAATTTCGAGCTTGTTGGTCACCTATTTTTTGACCCAATATCTCTTCTAAGTTCGTTTTCCAATCGCTATTTTTACTAAATAGTCCCTTTATTATATCCTCTGTTCCGCGATTTGCCAAAACAACTTGATGCGTCTTATCATTGACATAAATAACTCCATAATATCCGCTGTTTTGTGTATCATTATAAATCTTTTCAACTCGCCAGTTTTTCAAATGCACATCGATATTCGGATCCAAAGTAACACTGTCTCCTTCTAAAGAATTTTTATAGGCATGTTTACTCAGTAGTCCATGTACATAATCATTGGGATGATACTTATAATTTTTATTGTGCTCAATTAACTTTGTATTTATTTGATTTAAAATATCAAAAGGAAACTGATCTTTATGCCATGCCACATAGCCTAATTCTGTATTATTTTGGATTGAATTATACAGTCCTATTAATTCAGCCTCTGTAAGGGCAAAGTCAATTTCCAATGAAGTAATAAAGGGACTATCATTTGCCAATTGACTATTAATTTCCTGAAATCTCTCTTTTGTAACCACCTTTGTCTGCTCATTTACTAAACCCTCTGATTCTTTATTCTCAGCAAGACTTTGACTATTCTGTGATTGATCAAAATACTTATTCTTGGAATCAAAGCTAAATCCCTTTCTCCCATGATCAAAACAATACTGACGACGTGTATGGCTAGCTCGGCCACTACAACCACTATGGGATGCTAAAATTTTACTGGAACCAGAAAATACGTTTCTAAAATCTTTTTTACAAGGGGTGTTTATTAGTGCTCTAAACATTTTTAAAATTTGTTGTTGGTTATCGGATCGCTTAAATTACATAACTTATGAAATGTAATTTACTAAAACTACGATTTGCCATTTTGCAATATTTTTCATCACTAATACGTTTTTCAGAAAAAATCCTAAAAGGTCCACAAAGCAAAACCCAATTTTAATGCAGATGTAGAAAGCGTCCATGCAATAATTGAAGGGGAATTTTATGAAGCGGAAGCTTTTGTTAGCCGTGATGATTTTAATGAAAATGTTTCATAACCAAAAAATACACAAGTTTCAAGAAATTAAACACGAGTAGTGCATACTACCCAGGGGTATTTAGTTCTCCCGTAGAAACTTAATACATCGTTTCGGAAAACGCGTTAATTCTTCTCTAAAGTATTTTACACCTTTTTTACTTTCTCCTAATAGTTCTATTGATTTATTTCTTACAAAACTGAAAAATTGTGGACTGTTTCCTTTTCTTACTATCGATCGGTCTTCATTAAACTCATTATCTTTTAGAGACCTCTGCATAACCTCCTTGATTTTTCAGTAAATACATATAAATTGACATAATGAGTTTATTTGTATTAGGAGCCGAAGAACGTCTTGGAAAAGAAAATAAATTAATCAAGATTGGTCAAATGATCGATTGGAATCGCTTTGAAAAATATTTCAAAGGATTTTATAAAAATGAAACAGAAGACAAAGGAGGTAAAAGGCCTTATGAAGTTATAAAAATGTTCAAGGCAATATTACTGGGACAATGGTATAGTTTAAGCGATCCTGATTTGGAAGAAAGCTTAAGAGTACGTTTAGCAAAATCATTTAATCAAAATACAACTCTGAGAATTGGAGATATTAGAGAAAATAATTCTCTATGTTTAATTGGTGGTAATAAACTTTCAACTTTGTCGATTGGAAAGTTAGAAAAAAATGCAAGGCTCTTTTTATTGGTAGCGACGTCATTTAAGGATCTTAAAATTTGCACAGTAAAAGAGATTGATGATAACGTAAATCTTGAATTCCCAGATGAGCTGAATGAGCTTACATCTTTTATTGTAGGCAAAATAGGGAAAAATTCTAGACTTAAATTACCGAATTCACTTCATAATCTTACTCATCTTAGTATTAATGGACATATTGCCAATCTTGGATTAGTCAATGGCCTCAAAATTTTTATTACCGAAACTGGTCATGATGAGGTCACTCGAAAACTGCTAAATGCAATAAATGAAAGACTTAACATCGCAAATGATCTAAAAATTAGCACACCTAGTTTCGAGATCTGCAATATTAACTAAAAAATAAAGAATATGGAAGCAAATACTACTAGGCCAACAATAATCACCAATAATAACACTTTTTCTATAGCCAATGATCAGAAAGGTGTCATTCATCAAACCTCTGATTCCTCTCGTGCGGCTGACGCAACAAAGGAAAATAATTTATCCATTACTACAACACAGGCTCTTTTCGGACGGGAATATATAGGTCTTAATGAAGTGATTTTACGTATCTTATTTAGTTGTAGCTTGAAAAGCATGCTTACGCTTCGAGAAGTTTCACGAGTGTTTCATAATTTTGCCTCTACAATATCTTCTTTATTCACAAGCTATCCATGTAGCCCTTTAATGCATAAGGCCTTTGTCTCTTTCCAATATGCTCAGCTTTATGATAAGCCTGATTTACCATTAGAAGAAAAATTTAATTTCGTTAAGAGAGAAAATACAGAAGTGCATATAAAAATAAATGTCCGTGAACTATTAAATGAGCCCCAAATACTTCAATCCATTGAAGAACATCAGTTAAAAATAATTTTAAAAATTAAAAGCGTAAACGCAATTATTCAATTACAAAATTGGCTTTCCAGCCCAGTGAAACCAAAATTTATTGATAAAATTAAGGAATTAGATTTTAAGGAAATCGTTGTTAAAGATTATACTGATGGTCCTATAAATAGATTATTAACAATCGTTGCTCAAAACCTCCGTTTTCTTCCTAATCTTACAACGTTTTCTCTGGGGGATATCGAAAAAAACACTGAATTCATTTTGTCAAGCACGCAGCCTTTCGATAGCATTACAAAACTCACAATTGGAAAAATTGATTGTCATTCTTACTTCACTCTTACAGACGCATTTGTTAATATTACCAATCTTTCTATTGAGAATATTTATGAAGGAGTCGTTCTCTATTTACCCAATTCGCTTAAAAGCCTCTCTATTAAGAATATTTGTGGTAATGTAACTTTCAATTTACCAAACTATCTCGGTAATCTCGATTTTCTTGAAATTGGGAATATCCATGAGAATGCCACTTTCAAGCTACCAGATGAAATGAATGATCTTAAAGAGATTAATTTCACAATTGGTTCTATTCATAAAAATGGCACCTTTGATTTACCTGATGATTTCAAGGGTTTCAAAGGCTTTATTGTTGGAACAATTTTCAAAGATGTTACTTCTAATATATCGAAATCATTAAATAGTATCGGAAGAGCTTATAGAGCCTTGGGAGGAAATGAGAATATTTTAAAGGGCTTGCAGTATCATGAGGAAGCCCTCAAGATGAGAAAAGCACTTTTTCCTGGCAATAATTCAGATGTAGCGGATGAATTAACTAATCTTGGGATAGCTTATGGAACCTTGGGAGGAAATGAGAATATTTTAAAAAGTTTGCAGTATTTTGAGGAAGCTCTTAAGATGTTAAAATTCCTTTTTCCTGGCAATCATCCAGATATAGCGAAATCATTACATAATCTCGGGGTAGCTTATAAAGCCTTGGGAGGAAATGAGAATATTTTAAAGAGTTTGCAGTATTTTGAAGAAGCCCTCAAGATGAAAAAAGCACTTTTTCCTGGCAATGATTTAGGGGTAGCGAATTCATTATATAATCTTGGAGCAACTTACCAGACCTTAGGAGAAGCTGAGAATATTTTCAAAAGTTTTCAGTATTTTGAGGAAGCTCTCAAGATGAGAAAAGCAGTACTTTTTCCTATCAAACATTCAGTTGTAGCGAATTTATTTTTATATAATTTTAAGGCAGCAACTTACCAGGCCTTAGGAGGAATTTAAAATATTTTAAAGAGTTTGCAGTATTTTGAAGAAGTCCTCAAAATGAGAAAAGCACATTATCCTGACAATGATTTAGAGGTGGGGTTAGGGGAGCAACCTAAATTCCCGGAAAAAATTAATAACTAGAACTTCCGATTGTAATGAATATCAAATTTCGGCGTAAAAATGAGTAATTTTTTAATAGTTATTATTAATAACTATGTTTTTTCGAACAATTTTGCATTTTTGCTCTCTTTGAAGCCATCGTTATTAACTAATCCGGGAAAGCAGCAGCAGGATTAAACCATCTAGGGAAAAATTCATAAATCCAGAAAATATCGAAGCCGATGCGAATGATGAAATCAAAAGATAATAGAAAATCATAAACAACACTGGATAGAATATACGCAACGGATGAGATGAAAGCCAATACGGTTACGCTACTACAAGATGAACTTTTTAAAAGGGTAGAAGAGAGTGTCGAAAATTATCAAAAGAGATTCCATGATGATAAGACACGATTTGGAATGGGAGTTTCCATTAATATAGCAAGTCAAATGGCCAATGTCTCAGGAGCATCCTTTGGGCTACTACATGTGATAGATCCTGCAACAAAGACTGCTATGGGAGCTCTAAAAAATAGTGAAGCTCCTGACTTCGCCACAAAATGCCGAGAATCGGCCTAAATATGCTGTACTTGACAAGACTTAATCTGACAAAACTCGGCGACAGAACTCTGTAACACAATTGCATTGACTACATAAAATTGGTTTATAAATTAGGTATTTCAATCGTTTGAAAATAAAAGTTATAAAAAAATCACAAAATATGGAAAAATCATCTCATACTTCCCCCGCTCAAAATGTTAGAAAGGTTATGATCCCTGATAGTAGCCCAAAGGTTCTTAATTCTGAGTCTGATTCTTCTCGCGCTGTTGATGCGAAAGGACATAGTGATCAATTTCCAAGAAAATCTATTTTTGAACGGTCATCTACCCAGGGATTTCTCAGCTATTTAACTTTTGATGCATTGGGGAAAGACAATTTGGCTGATATTTTCAAAGTTTTACATGATTCAAATTTGAGAGAAACGCTATTGTTTCGATTAGTTTCAAAAGAATTTTGTGCATACTTTTCTTGTACTTTAGGTAAAAAAGTAAAAGCCTTTTCTTTTCTTTCCAGTGAGATTTTTCGTAATGATGGATTGAGTAATGAAAGATTGGAATTTGCAAAAAAGTGTGCAATAGATAGAAGCCTAAGGTCGAATTCTAGCTTCGATATAGGGGATTTACAGAATATAGTACAACAAGGTAATAAAAAACTAAACGAATTTAATATAATAGCATTTTCATATGGAGGCCAACAGGGTCTGAGTAGATTGTTAGAAGCATTTAGAAGCTATTTTAGCTGTGCGTTGAAAATTTGTATTCCTAATGTTGAAAAACTAACGTTTCCATTAATACATAATCTTACCAGTCTGCGTATTCAAGACTTCAAGAACCCGATTTCATTCGATTCACTTTGCGATCTGAAGCATCTTGAAATTGCTGTTATGGAGTTTGAGTTGGTAATAGATGATGGGAAAGTACTTAGTAAGCTCGAAAACCTTTCTATTTTTAATATTCGCAAAAACTTAACAATACAATCAGCACCCATGCTTGAAAGTCTGCATCTTGGAGGTATTGATGCTAATGCTAAAATAACATTACCCAAGATGTTGCCAAAGCTTACAAATTTTAGTTTTAGAAATAATGAGAGAGGGTCGCCTATCGTATTGCCTGATGAGCTGAATAATCTGGAAAGTCTTTCAATAGGGATTTGTACTGAAAATAACTTCAAATTTCCTAAGACATTGAATCAACTTAGAAACTTTGCTTGTGACTTTGTTGTTGATCATTATTTTGAGGGACTTAAGGATTTCGCAGAAAACTTGATAAGTTTTAGTTGTCAAAAATTTTATGATAGTTCATATGAAAATAAAGCCTATGACTTGTTATATTTGCTTAAGAATCTCAGGAAACTGCATATTGGCACTATGCATGGAGACGATGGCAAATATCTTAAACTTGAAAACCTTACCCATTTCTCTATCGATTCTATAGACAAGAAATCTGTCCTTAAATTGTCGAAGACAATGTCAAGTCTTGTGGACATCAAAATAAAAAGTGTTCCTAATAAAACTAGGCTTAAGTTACCCACTATACTTGATAATTTGACGGATCTTTATATTGGTAATATTGATGCTGGAGGTATTCTGGAAATATCAAATAAGCTTGATAATTTGAAAACTTTAAAGATTGGAAATATTTATAATAAAGTCAAAGTGCTAACTGAGGGTAAAAATATAACTTGTCAGTTTATATCTTTACTTCCAAATTTTAGCAACCTTCAGGAGCTTACTATTGAAGAAATTATTAATAAAGTTGAAAAATGCAGTATTAAATCTAGTAATGCATATAGCTCAGAAGAATCTTCAAATAGTGAGCATAGTGAGCATATTGTTGATTCTATTACGCTTCATTTACCAAGTTCGCTTAATAGTGTTAATATCAAAATAATTGAAAATACTCAGTTAGATTTGAAATGCGAACCGTCTTTGAACTTAATTAATATGCATATTTCAAATATAATAGATTCAGCAATACTAAATCTATCATGTTCGTTCAATAATATTGTGAAACTTAAGATTGGACATATCAATAAAAATAGTATTTTGAAACTACAAGGTTCACTGAATAATATTAAAAAACTTGAAATTTATGGTATATACTCGTGGGATAAGTCGGCATTAGAAATAGCAGGGCCACTCTGTAATCTCGAAGAACTCTTTATCGATGGTATAAGGGCAACGAAGAATAATAGTAATAATTTTGTTGCAAATAATATAGTTAGCAATAGCAGCAATCATTATTATATTAAGAAGGTCTTAACAACAATCAATAAAAGCATTAACTCTTCATAATTTCCATCTGCTTTACCTCAAGAGGTCTGCGCTAAATAAATCGATTTATACAACCTGGATTCGGAATAAAGCTATATGTTCTTTTTCTCTTGAAAATATGAAATACGAAAAACTCAATTCTAAACAAATTTGGAGTAAAAATCAAAATTACAAAACCTATAAAAATCTTCTAATCTTCTATTATGTATTTATTTTATGTAAGTTAAAATTCTATTGGTAAAATTTTTCCCTCATAACTTTCTGAGCAACTACACTCTTTACTCATAAATAAATGACGCCGAAACGACTTTGGTAAATTTAACCGTTGACTCATGCATATTTCTTTTTTTAATGTCATAATTTATGATTCAACGACTTATTTATTTTACTTTTGTGGGTCTTTTTTTATGAGTTAACTCGGCCTAGAAATTTTACTTTAAAAAATATTGTATATCCATTTAAATGTAAATATTTTGATAACAAATATGAATATTTTTCAAAAATCTGTCATTGTGTTTGGTGCTGCATATTATGAATATGCTAATTGGGAGCCTTATGAAGAAGACGATTTTGATTTACTCTCGAAACGGGGTTTTTTGAATACCTATAAAGGGGCTTTCGTCGCAAAGTGTTTTGTTGACGCTTGCTCGTTTATTACTTTAGGCATGGAACCATTATTACATCGTATAGTTGAATGGGCTCCTTCATTACTTACAGAAAATCAATTTTCTAAGCTATTGTTTTTCATCCCAAAGTTGTATACTAGCTCGCAAGAAATAGCTTCCCTTTCTTTTACAAGTTATACCGCATTAACTTTTGCTTTTTGGTTTATACCCGTGCCCATAAAATTGAAAGATGAACAAGAAAGACTGTTAAAAGCTATAATTGGTGTAATCTTTCATTCTTTTCTAATTTTTGACTTTGCTTATCTTTCTTTAGTCGTTTACCTATCTCCATGGATCTTTTGTCGTCTTTTTTATAGAGTTTAGGAAGTTTTTTCAGGCTCTAAAAAGTAATAATTAATTTTGTTAAAAAATCCTTTGGGCTTTGAAACATCCACTAGACTTCTTTCGAAACTTAACTATTTTGCTCTATAGCAAGGAAAAATTTGCAAGGGACCGGAGGTGTCAGGGTACTTGCATTAAAATTTTAATATGAAGCCTAGGATTAATCGGGAGAGCACATTAAAACTTAAAAATATTTATTTTTTTAATGCAAATCTCTTGGGGAAAAAACATTTTTGACAGAGTAAAAAATGGCTTTCTTTTTCGTCTTTCTTACCTGAAAGGAGGTTGAATGAAAAGTGTTGTATATCCAATTAAGTGTAAATATTTTGAAATAACAAATATGAATATTTTTCAAAAATCTATCATTGTTTTTGGTGCTGCATATTATGAATATGCTAATTGGGAGTCTTATAAGGAAGAGTCTAAATTGTATGCAGAGGAAGGTCTTTTAAACACTTACAAAGGGGCTTTGGCTGCAAAGTGTTTTGTTGACGTTGCGTCTCTTATAACTTTAGGTCCCCACCTATTATTAGCTCGTATAGTTGAATGGGTTCCGTCATTACCTACAGAAAATAATAAGCTATTGTTTTTTATCCAAAAAATATTTACGAGTTCACAAGAAACGACTTACCTTTCTTTTACGAGCTACATAGTATTAGGTTATCTTTTATTGATTTTAAAAACGAGCTTTGAAAAAGAACAAGAAAGAGTGTATAAGGCTCTATTGGGTTTAATTTTTCATTCTTTTTTAATTTTTGACTATGCTTATTTTTCTTTAGGCGTTTATTTATTCCCAGGCATTGCTTTATT
>JABDAI010000028.1:14913-15095 GCA_013289195.1 Verrucomicrobiota bacterium | reverse complement strand
CTTTAAACTATTTAATTGGAGTCTCACCAAGTCCTTACGATTATAAAAAAAATGGAGTCGACACTATGACGGTCTATAATAGAAGTATGAAAAAGAAAAGTGAATCAATTGCTTAAGTACTGTTTCAAAAGAAATATCATAGTTTGAACTAAACTGAATCAAAGCTTTTGTACGATGAAGGG
>JABDAI010000028.1:1655-14903 GCA_013289195.1 Verrucomicrobiota bacterium | reverse complement strand
TTTCAATTGTGATGATTATTTATTGTCTTGAATTGGTAAAAACACAAAAAATCCCTGATCATGAAAAGAAGTCCAAGATATGAAACGATTCAAAGAAGTTTAATTTTCAAATTACCTGAAGGTTGTATACCAAAAAGTGTTATAGTTGGCGACATCCTTGATCGCGATAATGATTATGTTAAATCATCAACTGCGAATTCACCCAACTTTTTAGAAGTAGTGTTTGTTCGAACAATAAGTGGTAGAATCATAGAAGATATTTCCTCGAATATAACTAAGGAACAATTATTACGTTATTATGATGATAAAACTAGCGATGATGAGAATGAGTTAATAAAACAGTTTATAAGGACTGCTACACTACATAACTTAGATAATGTTTCATCTGGAATATGGAAATCAGTAATTTGTTTTTTTATTGGTAGATATAAAGGATTCATCAATACTTTTGTCAAAAGGAAGCTATTTTAAAAAGATATTAGAGTCATCGAATGCTATTAATATTATGTTGTTCCTGACTAGGAATTCTTGGTGCTTGCATTTGGATTTCTTAGATCAAATAATTGTTTTAAAAGATTTCAATCTTATAGAAATCATAGAACCTGAAATACAAAGTTCAGAAGATCTTACTCTGACATGGGAAAAGTTCCGAAGATCTCATATTTTATTAGAAGATAAATACCCTTGCTTATTAAAGCAATATCCTTGCTTATTAAAATTATGGCCTTCCTCTTTAATTGAAATATTTGATTCGCCGGATGCTCAAGAAACATTAACATTATTAGGCAGTTCTCCGAATGTGTTAAAATATCCTAAGAGCCTTGATATAATTTCTCAGAATTTTCGTCTGTGTGTGGATGTATTGGAACCCTTTGATGTGAATCCTGAATTGTTGAAGTATTCTGAAATTGTAGGTAAAATAGCCAGTGTAGATTTTCCTTTTTACATATGGGTTTTTTTAGATAGCCATATTATTCTACTAGATCAATTGTCCATACTATTAATAAATCATTCACAGCTCTTAGACGAAATTTTTAAGCGCTTTTCTGAAGAGGAGAATATATTAAATCTATTAGTGTTGAATCCTGCATTACTTAAGTATCCGAATGTCTTAAGCGGAATATTAAATTTACAATCTCCTTTTGAGACATTAATGATTTTAAGTAACTATTCTAATTTATGTCAGAGATTATTCAAATTAGATTTCAATCACTTAAAGGAAATATTTATTTTAGAGGATTTGTTCTATTGGTTAGGCGCTTTAGATAAGTATTATTTAAAATTGCCGAAGGATAATTACAATATCTTCAGCGATTTCAATAATTTGCTTTCTATCCCAGTTAAGCTATTGGATGTTTTCTGCGAATATCCTCGAGCATTTAATCACTTATTGATGCTAAAACCTGAGTTTTTACAAAAAATAATGCAGTATGCACCTAATTTTTTAATGGAAATGAGCAAAAAATTAGAAGTTCTTAATACGTACTCTGATTGTTTATCGGATTTAAAGCCTGAGCTGTTAAGAGATTTTGTTCTTTATTATAGTCCTGATGCAATAGATAAAAAGTTGTTGGAGTTGTTGGATTCAAAAAGGCCTGATCTAGAGAATACGCTTAATAATTAGGTTCGTTGCCTGGCTTCCATTTAATATTGCAGCCAATACTCGGTTTTTGATTATTAGGATCAGGTTGTTTATTCGACAAAAGGGCATCTAAAGCATTTTTTAAGGAATCACCTGTTAGAGGAAGACCATTACCTGGGCGGCTGTCATCAAATTGGCCACGGTAAACCAATTTTTTATTCGAATCAAAAAGATAAAATTCTGGAGTGCAAGCGGCATGATAAGCCTTTGCAACTGTTTGATCTTCATCAAAAAGGTAGGGAAAAGGAAAGCCATGTTTTTTTACTTCTTCTATCATCATAATAGTGTTATCTTCTGGATATTGATTGGTGTCATTGCTGCTTATTGCAAAAACAGCAATGCCTTTACCTTGATAGAGGCTACAAAGCTCACTGAGTTTAGGATGAAGATGTTTTACATAAGGACAGTGATTGCAAATAAACATTACTAAGTAGCCCTTTGAATCTTTATAGTCATCAAAATTGACGTATTTACCCGTGAAAGGTTCTGATAAATTAAAGGAAGGAGCTTTAGTCCCCAAGGGCAGCATGGTAGAATTCACTGTAGCCATAATATTTTGTATTTAAAATTGAATACCTCCAAACTAAAAGAGAAAAATATGAAAATCAATCATTGATTGCGATTGCGAGTTCTTTCTTCAAATATTTATTATAATAAGTAGAGAAAACTGATTTTGCGATGGGTCCTGATGTAGATCCTCCCCAGAGCGATCGATCATCTCCCTCAATTAAAATAAAAATTGCGATTTGCGGATCTTCAATGGGTGCAAAACCCAGAAAGCTAGGAACAGTCACATATTTTCCACTTAAGCTTGCCTGTCCGGTCCCTGTCTTTGCAGCGATTGTTAAACCCGGAACTTTTGCGCGTTTCCCGCTTCCTTGTTCGACGCATAAGCGCATCCCATTAATGATATTCTGATAGGCCAAATCACTGATATCAATCGGCTGACTCTTAGGATGATTGCCTGTATGCGAGGCATCATGGAGTAAACTCGGTTGAATCCTCGTTTCCTTACGGGCTAAAGCCGCACCAAAACAAGCCATTTGAAGGGGAGTTACAGAAAGAAAGCCTTGTCCAATGGCCATATTAGCTGAATCGCCTCCTCGCCAAGATTCTCCTAGTTTATTCATTTTCCAAGTAGAATCCGCAACCACCATTTTTTTTGCCTCAAAGGGAAGTTCAATGCCGGTAGGCTCATCAAGACCAAAATTTCTTGCTTCCTGAGCAATTTTTTCAGGTCCCATTTTAATAGCAAGTGGATAAAAATAAACATTACTACTCGATTGAATTGCCTTTTGCAGATCGATAGCCCCAAGAGAAACATTCTCATGTTCTGGAAAAACTCTGTTTCCCACAAGAAACCCACTTCCACAAGCAATGAATTCTTCAGGATCAAAAACACCATGCTTCAGCCCACAAATAGCAGTGATCAATTTGAAAGCGGATGCCGGCGGGTAAAGTCCCTGCGTCGCACGATCGATCCAGGCCTTTCGTTCGTTGATTTTATTAAAAACAGTTGTTGGAATGTAAGGGGAAAGTTCATTGAGATCATAGGTAGGACTACTGGCCAAAGCTAAGATTTCTCCAGTTTTAATTTCTATAGCTATGATAGCTCCTCGTTTCCCTTCAAGGCCTTGTTCAGCAGCCTGCTGAATGTCCACATCGATACTCGTAATTAAAGAATTTCCTTTTCGTGGCATCACTTTCTCAATGCATTGGTACCGAAAACCGGCAGGATCAACAAGCAAAATTTCCCCTCCACTAATACCTTGCAGATGATCATTGAAACTTAATTCTAGACCACGTTTACCAATTTTACCTTTATAACTAAAAGTCGTTAAATGCATGCCTGGAATGTCGCTTTGCATCATCTCTTCTGTATTACCAATATAACCCAGAAGATGAGCAGCAAGCGAGCCATAGGGATAGTAGCGAGCACTATCGACGATGATTTGGATAGGGGATTCTACGGGAAGCTTTTCTGTGAGCAGCGCATACTCCTGCGGGCTCAAATCTTTTATCAAAGTCATTGGGAGAAGGAGGCGTTTTCGGAAATGTTTTCCAACTTCTTTCATATCTATCTTTTCATTTCTACCAAGAATGGCATTGATAGGATCGATGTAACGTTGAAGAACTTGCGCACGTGCTTGATCCATAAGACGATCTCCATTGACTTTAAGACCTGTTTCACGAAGTGTCCGGACTAAGTTGAAGTATTCTTTTCTAAATTCAGCTTTTAGTTCAGTTAAAAATATCGCAGCAGTAAAAATGGGTCGATTGCCTACAAGAAGAATGCCATTTCGGTCGTAAATTTCCCCTCTAGGTGCTGGTTGAAGAATCCGCCTCAAACTTTGCCGTTCTTCCTGTTCTTGATATTCTTCTGTTTTGAAAAGCTGTCTCCAGGACAGACCTACTAGCAGAATAAAACACACAGTGCCAAGAAACCAAAAAAAGTGAAAAAGTCTTGGATGCTCAAAATGGTGGACTTCTACAGTCTTTTTCATAAATTTTTATCCCGAACGAAACTGAGATTTAAAAGCAAAACAATTCAGTAATGAATACTGTAATGATAAAAACCAACGTGTAATAAACAAGAGCAATATTTGGGAAAAAAACAGATTAAGGAGTATACTTGCCCAAAAATAGAAATTGGAATAATTGCTTGAATTGATAAAAACACTCATGAGTGAAAAGGTAATCGCATTTGCTGATTGAAGAAGGAGCATGTTGTGCAAATCAGAATGGCTTTTAAAACGTTGGTATATCCAGAAATAGACAGTATAGACTAAAGAAAAAAGAACAGTCGACGTTCCAAATGGAAATAATGCAGAGGCATCTAAAATGCAACTCGTTATAATTACCGAAAGTAGACCTGTTGAGTAGGGCACCAACAAGATAGGAATAAATAAAAAAAGAGCATTAATATATATATTAATTGTCAATGCCCCAAGCCCATTATTGATCAGTTGCATCACAAAAATTAAGATACAGTTTCCCAAAAGTAGACTCAACCATTTAGGGTTTTTGATCATCGTGTGCGAAACTGAGGTTTAAGGGTAAAAGAATAGCGACTTCTTGAACCGAATGGAGATTTGGATCTATGGAGACTTTGCCACGGTTAAATATACCATCTGTTCCAGGAAGTACCTCTGTAAGTGTCCCTATTGCCAATCCATCAGGAAAAGTGCCTCCTAACCGAGAAGAAACTAATTGCAGCGGATTGTCTTTCGAAGCCTCAATATCTGTGGGTATATTATAACTTTCTCCTATCGGTGAAGAAAATGGAGGATTGGCGATTCCTTTGTAAGTTATTGGACGATCGTCATTCATAAATTTTGCTGTAACTCGAAAAGTAGGGCTACTGACAAGTTCCACTATAGAGGTATGAGGAAAAGTTTCCTTAATACGTCCAGCAACGCCTTTATTGTAAATAACTGCGGCTCCTCTTATAATTCCTTCCTGATAACCTTTTTGAATAATTATTTGATGCGACCAACTGCTTAAATCTCTTCGAATGACACGCGCTAATACACATTGATATTCTGGCGTTTTGGTTAAATTTAAATGGTTTTCTAATCGCGCAATTTCATTTTTAAGCGATGCATTTTCACAGATCGTGAGTTCATAAGAGGAATTTAATCGAGCAAGATCTCTTATAGCTTCTATCAATTCAACTTTCGAGTGATTTTTTAGTATCCAATATTTTTGTAAGTCATTAATTTTTGTAGAAGCAGTCCATACTGGCGCTTGTAACTCATAAAGACCAATTTGAACCCATGATTTGACTAGAGTAGGGAGCAAATACCAAGCCAATAAAAAGCCTATAAGTATTATCCAAGGCTTTAATGGCCAAGATTTTTGCGAGCTCACTGCAAAAAAAATTGAAAGTTAACGACCTTCGCTTAGCCACAAAGAGAGATTTTCAAGTACCTTTCCTGTTCCATTAGCTACAGCATAAAGTGGATTCTCCGCTACGAATACAGGAACCCCTGTCGCATGGCTAATGCGTGTATTGAGTTCCCTTATTAGAGAGCCGCCTCCTGCTAAAACCGCACCTCGATCGACTAGGTCGGCAGAAAGTTCAGGTGGGCACCGCTCAAATGCAGCTCGCACACTCTCAACGATTGCATTGAAAGATTCGTCTAAAGCTTCACGAATTTCTTGAGAAGAGATAGTTATTGTTTTGGGAAGTCCAGCAACAGCGTCACGGCCTCGAACGTCCATCGAAAGTTCTTTTTCTAGAGGGAAGGCAGATCCAATTTTTATTTTGATTTCTTCAGCTGTCCGCTCTCCTATTAGAAGATTATAAGCGCGCTTCATATAATTGATAATTGAAGCGTCCATTTGATCCCCTCCTACACGAATACTTTTCGAGTAGACAACCCCTGCCAAAGAGATAATAGCAATTTCAGTGGTACCGCCACCGATATCAACAATCATATTTGCAGCAGGTTCTTCAATAGGAAGACCGACTCCAATTGCTGCTGCCATGGGTTCTTGTATGAGAAGCACTTCGCGAGCGCCTGCATGAATTGCAGATTCTTTAACCGCACGCCTTTCCACTTCTGTAATTCCTGAAGGTACCGCAATGACCACTCGCGGAGGAACAAGTTTTGGGTTTTTTGAAACCTTACCAATAAAATAACGCAGCATGGCTTCTGTAATTTCGAAATCTGCAATCACTCCATCCTTCATAGGCCGTATTGCCGTGATATTGCCAGGAGTTCTTCCCAGCATCTTTTTCGCTTCAAGGCCTACAGCTCGAACTTTTTTTGAATTGTTATAGATAGCAACTACACTAGGTTCATTTAGCGTAACGCCTTTATCTTTGACAAATACTAAAGTATTTGCAGTTCCAAGGTCTATTCCAATATCATTCGATAAGAATCCAAAAATTTCAAAAATATTCCGTTTTTTGCTCATAATTTCATTATCCCAATTAATAATAGAATCTTAGACAAATACGAAAAATGTCAAAGTTTAAATTCAAAATTATTTATTTAAGTTGATATTATTTGTAAAAATCATATCAACCTAGTATTGCTTAGGAAGGCATTTTTGAGGGATCAAAGTCAGCTACATTCTTAGCGACATTCCAAACGTAGCCATTCGCATCAGTCATAGTGCACATTTTGTCTCCCCAAAACATAACTTCAGGCTCTTGGATAATTGTAAATCCCTGTTCTTTTGCTTTTTTTACAGTTCCTTCCACATCATCATTATAAAGATAAATAGAAACAGGTGATACAATGCCAGAGGCTTTAGGTGATTTGGGCTTTTTTCCCACGCAACATTCTGAATCGGACTTGTTAGTAGGATCCCAAATATGGAGCCCAAAATCTTTGTACGTTAATTTAGCCCAGCAGATGGCGCCTGTCTGATCGTTCATGGTTTCATGCACTGTAAAACCAAAGACTTTAGTATAAGCATCAATAGCTTTCTGTGCATTATCCACGGTGATGCAGGGAGTTCCCCAAGTATAGCCTTCCTGCTTGGTAGGACGGTTTTCATTTGATTTATTTTTCTGTTCAGCCATAATTTTTCTGTAATAGTTAATGATTGTAGATTTGTTTAAAAGATTGAAGCACACAGATTAGATGAAGTCAATCCGGTATTAAAAGGTACTAAAGAAAAGGCTTTCAATATAAAGAAAAAACGAGTATATCACTGTATAGATAATAGGGGGAAATTTAAAAGAGAATTGAGAGAATAAAAATTTTATATGAGATTGCCCGTAGGCATAGCTAATTTTAAAACACTAATCAAAGGCAATTATCTATTTGTTGATAAAAGCCTATTTATCAAAGATGTGATGGACGATGGCGCAGGGGTTATTCTAATTATTCGGCCAAGACGTTTTGGTAAGACATTGAATTTATCAATGTTGGATTATTTTCTGAAGCAGAATCATTATAAAGATGATGAAAATGAAAATTTATTTGCGAATTTAAATATTTCAAAGGAAATCGAATTCTGCACCCAGCATCAAGGTCAATACCCTGTTATTTTTATTACTTTCAAAGACGTGAAGTACTCTAATTTTACCGATGCTTATGGAAAGATTGTACTGCTCATGAGTGAATTATATGAAAAACATAGATATTTACTTGAAGGTAATATTTTATCAGAAAGTGAAAAGACTGTATTTAAGGCTTTGTTAGATCAAAAAGCTGACTTATTAAATACGACTACGGCACTTAAAAAGTTATCAGAGTATGTAGCAAGGAAATTTCATAAACCCATTATTCTGTTAATAGACGAATACGATACTCCAATGCATGAAGCGTATATGGGAAATTTTTATCAGGAAATGATGCAGTTAATGCGAAGTATTTTAGGTGAAGCACTTAAAGATAATTCTGCTATATCTAAAGGGGTACTCACTGGCATTACACGAATTGCGCAAGAAAGTTTGTTTTCTGGGCTCAACAATATTTCTATTTATACATTACTCAAAGAAAAATATGGACAGTATTTTGGATTTACAGAGGAAGAAGTACTAAAGTTAATCACTGAAAGTAAAAAAGAGGTTTCGATGTCCTCTGTCACAGAATGGTATAATGGCTATCAAGTAGGGAAATATACATTGTATAATCCATGGTCGATAATCAAATGCTTGGATAGTAATGGACAGTTAGACTTCTATTGGATTAATACTTCCAGTAATGCATTAATAGGAAAGTTATTGGGTAATGCAAAATCTACTGTGAAACAACAATTTGAAGAATTACTTCAAGGCAATACCATTGAACAATCTATATCGGAAAATTTAGTATTTTTAGATATTGAAGTACGTGAAGAGGCTTTATGGAGCTTGTTGCTCTATGCTGGATATCTTAAGGTATTATCGACAGAATTGCGAGGTTATGAGTTTTTTGCTCGAATGGCCATACCCAATAAAGAAGTGGGTTCTGTTTATTATCAAATAGTTACAGGCTGGTTTAGTGCGGCAATCAGCATGGATTCTTATCACAGGTTTATCCAAAGTTTAGCAGATGGGCAAATAGATAAATTTAAAGAATACCTAGAAGCTTATATTCTGCAAACAGGGAGTTACTTTGATTTTAATAGCAATACGGCAGAAGACGTGTTTCATGCGTTTATTTTAGGTTTGGTAGTTGGCTTAAGAGAATACTATATTATTCAATCAAATCGAGAATCTGGCTTAGGCCGTTTCGATGTGATCTTTATTCCTAAAGATAAATATAAGCAAAAAAAGGGGATATTATTAGAATTTAAAACAAGCGCTACTGCAGATTTGTTGTTAGATAAGGCACAAGAAGCTTTAGAACAGATTAAGAATAAGAAGTACATAGAAACATTTGAGCAGCACCATGTTGCGTCAGTTTCGGCGATAGGTTTGGCTTTCTGTGGCAAGCAAATGGAATTGGTGTATGAGAACATCAATATTCTAAAGTAAATGTAAATTTCCAAAATAATGTTGATAAGATTCTAGTAATTCGATTAGCCTAGATAAAATATGAAAAAGTCTATCGTTCCTCCATTATTAGAAGAAGCTTTTAAAAAAGCGGTTCAAGCTCGAAAACATGCTCACGCAATATATTCGAACTTTCATGTAGGTGCTGCCATTAAAGTCCTTGATTCCGATAAAATTTTTAGTGGTTGTAATGTGGAAAATGCTAGTTTTGGTGCTACAATTTGTGCCGAACGCGTAGCAGTATTTTCTGCAATTGCTGCGAAAGGGGTGGTTCCTTTTGAATATATGGTACTTGTTACTGATACGGATCCTCTTTCTGTGCCTTGCGGACTTTGTTTACAAGTCATTGCTGAATTTACTAATCCAGAATTTCCTATTTATTTAGGGAATTTGACCGGCGTGAAAGAAAAAGTGATGTTAGGCGATTTACTTCCTCGCAGTTTTACTTCTTTTAGTTAATAAATGTTATTTTAAAAAATAATTATTATAGTATGAGCGAAAATGAAAAGCGTCCTCCAGGATGTGAGAATTGTAAGAAACCTTGCGTCATCCATTTGACACAAATTATCAATGCTGAGGTTAAAAAAGCGGATATGTGTGAAACTTGTCCTCATGCTAAACAATTTCAAGACCCTTTGCAATTCGGTCTTATGGAAAAGCTTCTAGGAATTGCTATGCAGCAAGGTCTTCCTAAGCCAGGCAATGATCTCGTTTGTGATCATTGTGGTTATTCAGAAGCTGAATTTCATAAAACAGGACGTTTGGGTTGTTCTGCTTGCTATGATGTTTTCGTTACCCCAAAAATGGAAATACTTAGAAAAATTCAGGATGCTGAAGTTCACAAAGGCAAATCTCCCAGAAACCAAGATAAGAGGTCTTTAAGACAAAAAATTGCCCAATTAAATAAAGAACTGCTCGATGCCGTTGAAATTGAAGACTATGAACATGCCGCTCAAATTCGTGATCAGCTTAAGGAATATAAAAACCAGTTAAGTAAATCAGAGAATGCTAATAAGAGCGCTCTATCCGCTGCAGAGAAAAAGCCTAAATCCAAAACACCTAAAAATCCTAATACAAATAAGAAAAAAGAAATTTAAATTTGGTTAGGCCAACCGTGGTTAACTGACACAAAGGTTAACTGTGTTTAGCCAATTACCCCTTATTTTATGCAATATACCTGCCCCATGCATCCCGAGATCTTACGCGATAAACCTGGACCTTGTCCTATTTGTGGTATGGATCTCGAACCTATAAAACCTTCACAAGATGATTCTGAGGCCCTTCGCGAATATCATACTTGGGCAAAACGGTTTTGGTTAGCTTTAATTTTCACAATTCCTGTCGTTATATTAGCAATGTCAGGTCTACATTATCCCAAGATCCAATTCTTATTGACGACTATTGTTCTTTTTTGGGCTGGTGCTAATTTATATGTGCGTGCCTGGACTTCTGTGATCAATAGAAGCCTAAATATGTTTTCATTAATAGGCTTAGGTACGCTTTCTGCTTATGTATTTAGTTTGGTCGCTTTGATTTTCCCACAAATTTTCCCTGATTCTTTGAAAATGGAGGGTTATCTGCCTTTGTATTTTGAATCGGCAGCAGTGATTATTACCCTCGTATTGCTCGGGCAAATGCTTGAAGCGCGTGCTCGTGGAAAGACGGGTATGGCTCTTAGTGCATTAATAAAAGAATCTCCCAAACGTGCTCGTAGAATTGATAGTGATGGTGAACATGAGGTGAATATTGATGAAATTAAAGTCGGTGATCATTTGCGGGTCCTTTCTGGAGAAAAAATTCCTGTCGATGGAGCTCTTTTAGAAGGACAAAGTCACGTCGATGAAAGCATCATTACGGGAGAAGCAATTTCTATAAAAAAAGAAAAAACGGATAAAGTGATCGCCGGGACTATGAATCTTGAAGGTTCCTTCATAATGCTTGCTGAAAAAGTAGGTTCAGAAACGCTTCTTGCTCAAATTGTTGATATGGTTGCAAAAGCTCAAAGGACTCTTCCGCCTATTCAAAGGGTTGCAGATAAAGTTTCTCGGTATTTTGTTCCCGCAGTTATTCTCGTCGCTCTTGTTACTTTTGCCTTATGGAGTCTTTGGGGACCGCAACCGCGATTTATTAATGCCTTTGTGTACGCTGTTTCAGTTCTTATTATTGCCTGCCCTTGTGCATTAGGTTTAGCGACGCCTATTTCAATTATTGTGGGCGTTGGACGGGCTGCACAAATAGGCATCTTAATTAAAAATGCTGAAGCCTTAGAAAAATTAGAAAAAGTCACCACTCTAGTTATAGATAAAACAGGAACGTTAACAGAAGGTTTCCCAAGTATTACAGATATTATTTCTAAAGAACCGGTAACCAGTGGAAAAGTGCTACAAATAGCTGCCTCTGTCGAACAAGGGAGTGAGCATCCCTTGTCAAAAGCTATTCTACAGGAAAGTAAGAAAAAGAAGATAAATACATTAGCGGTTCAAAATTTTGAAGCCATTACAGGTATGGGCGTGAAAGCAAATTTAGAAAACACAGTCGCATTGGTAGGCAATCAAGCTTTACTTAAAAAATTTCAACTTTCTATTGCTCAATATTTACTTGAATCTGCTCAAAAATTAGAATCGCAGGCAAAAACGGTTTTATATGTTGTAGAAGGAAATGATGTGATCGGTCTTCTCGCTGTTGCCGATGACGTAAAACCTACAAGCAAAGAAGCTATTGAAGGACTCCACAAGTTAGGTTTACATATTGTTATGCTTACAGGAGATAATGAAGCCGTTGCGGAAAATGTCGCACATGATCTTAACATAGATGAGTATCATGCGAAAGTAAATCCTTTGGAGAAAGGCCTTTGGATTGAAAGATTAAAGGAGCAAGGGGATATTGTTGCAATGGCTGGCGATGGCATAAATGATGCCGTAGCCCTCGCAAAAGCTGATGTTGGAATTGCTATGGGTACAGGCGCTGGCGTTGCCCTTGAAAGTGCTGGAGTGACTTTAGTTCATGGAGACCTTAAAATGATCGCCCGAGCCATCCTTTTAAGCCATTTAACCATGAGAAATATTTGGCAAAATCTCTTTTTTGCTTTTATTTATAACTGTCTAGGGATTCCGATTGCTGCTGGTCTACTTTATCCTTTTTGGGGAATAACTTTAACACCCATGATTGCCGGTGTTGCGATGAGTTTTAGCAGCATCTCAGTTTTATTAAACGCCTTGCGCTTGAAAAAAGTTTCTATTTAACCTTAGTGTCGGAAATCGAAAAGGCTTGATTTGTCTTTAATGGGATGTTTGGATTAGAGCTTTAATCCTTAAATGTAAAATAATTATTATGAATATTGGAAATCCACTTTTAGCTCGGGAAGAAGTTTTGCGAGAGCGCAATGCAGCTGCTTTAACTGTAAACGGTGTTATGAATAAAACAGGGATCTTATTTGCAGTTTTACTTATTGCATTTGGCTATACTTGGCATTTATACGCTTCAGGAACAGAAACTCTGCCTATTGGTAAAATGGGTGTAGGTACTATTGCTACAATTGGTGCTATTGGGGGCTTTATCTTAGCATTGATCATTATATTTGGAAAACTGGCTACTCCTTACCTCATTATTCCCTACGCTGCCTGTCAGGGACTGTTTTTGGGAGGAGTTAGTGCTTACTATGAAGCAGCCTATCCGGGAATTGTCATGCAAGCGGCGTTACTGACTTTAACCTGTTTTTTCGCCATCCTTCTCGCTTACAAGTTTAATATCGTACGCTACAGCCCTGGCTTGGCAAAATTTATCATGGTAGCTATCTTAGGAATCGTTATTGCTTACGTCGTCAGTTTTATCGGCGGCTTTTTTGGCATGCCTTTAAAGTTTCTACATGATAGTTCGCCCTTGAGTATTGGAATTAGTATTTTTATTGTAATCATTGCAACTTTAAGCTTTGTAATCGATTTTGAAGCAATCAATCAGGCTTCTCAGCAAAACGTTGCAAAAAAATTAGAATGGTATTTTGCCTTTTCCTTAATGGTTTCTCTCGTATGGCTTTATTTAGAGATTTTGCGCTTGTTAGGCAAATTGCGTGCTAAAGATTAGAACATTTAATAAAAGTATCAATAAACCTTTCATATTTTTTGAAAGGTTTTTTACTGCCCAAATTTATCCTAATTTGAAAAGCGTTTGA
>JABDAI010000028.1:0-1645 GCA_013289195.1 Verrucomicrobiota bacterium | reverse complement strand
TAAATTTTGTGAATATCATTTTATAAATTTCTAATTTTTAAAATGATGCTAGCAAAAACTTAAAAACAAAACTTGTACAAGATAATGAAAAAAACATTAAAAATGTTTAGCTTCTTGGCTGCGGCTTCTATTGCAGGTGTGGTATATGGATACGCACAAGCAAATGAACCAGAAGGTTGCTGCCCAGGTGCTAATTTCGCTGCTCGAGGCTGCGAAACGCAATGCGTAACTGTTGGTGGTTACATTTCTGCTAACTACCAATATGTTAAGGTGAGAGATCACCTTCACCACCGTAACTTCCATCGCTTCGCTGATAGCCGTGGAAGGCATGGCCACGGCCATCATGGACGTCATCATCGACACCATAGACATCATCATCATGATCGCCCAGATCATTTCAATAACTTCTACATGAAGGCCATTCGTATGTTCATTCGTGGAGAGTTATGTGATGGCTGGAGTGCCTTGATGAGCGTTGATTTCGCTGGTCATGACCATGTAGCTTGTCATTGGAATCCGCATGCACGCAAAGACCGCCATGTTATTGGTAGTCATGAGCTGCATGGCCGTAATCACTTCTTTATAGATCGTGCTTATATCGAAAAGACCTTCTGTAATGCTTCACTTCGTTTTGGATACCAAAAGGTGAACTTTGGTGCGGAATTTTTAGTACCAGATGAATGTTTAAAAACAATTAATCGTTCAGTTGCTACTCATTACTTCCTACTCCTAGGTCATAAAGCGAGTATTGGACATGATGGAAGAGATCAAGGAAGACATCGTGGAAGACATCACCATCATGGCGACTTCCGTCATGGAGGAAATCACTTTGCTGGACGTCATACAGGTATATACCTTGCAGGTGATCTAGGTAATTTCCATTACCATGCTGAAGTTGTAAATTCATATGCGCATAATCGCCATCATTCAACCAGATTTAATAATGAACTTGGTTATTTTGCTGGTCTTGCTATGAATGCAGAATTCGGCTGTTTAGATCTTCTATTCGGTATACATGCTGGTTATCAGCCACAAGGTACACGTAAGAATCACATTCATACTTCTAGGCATAATATCCGTGGACGTGTTTGGGGATTTGACCCTTACCTCTATGCCAACTGGAATCGTTTGAGTCTCTTAAGTGAATTCCTTTGGGGCCATCTAGATGGCGGTTCTTTACACCACAACCACAGACGTCATCATCATAGAGCTAATCCTTGGGGCTTAAATATTATCCCAAGCTTTATGATTAATGATTGTTGGGAATTGGTTGGCCGTTTCTCTTACTTAGATACAAGGCATAATGGCGCTTCTATCGATCGTGTTTTTGGTGTGATTCCAGAAACCAATGACTTCTTAGGTAGCAATCATGATGATAGCCGTGGAAGAAGACCTTTTGTAGCTAGTGAAGTTCCTTTTAATAAGGTAGCATCTGGCTCAGTAGGTGTCAACTTCTTCCCTCTTCAATCTGTCAAAGCTTCATTGTTCTATGAATATGTCAGATTTAGAGATGTATGGAATCCTCACAAGAAAGGTGACGGACGTGGTAGATTCCATAGAGGACATGCTACTGTAAATGCTGTGTCTGCTCAGCTTCAGTTAGTTTTCTAATCAGAAGTACATTACTTCTTTCTTAACCGCCGAA
>JABDAI010000027.1:13494-15777 GCA_013289195.1 Verrucomicrobiota bacterium | reverse complement strand
ACCGCTTGGCAGAGAGTGCAATTATCACGTCATCCGCTGCGGCCCTATGCGCTCGATTATATCGAAGCCATTTTTGAAGATTTCCAGGAATTGCATGGAGACCGGCTATTTCAAGATGACCGGGCATTATTAGGAGGAGTAGCACGTCTAGGAAATGAGTGGGTGATGATTATTGCCGAGCAAAAGGGGCGCAATACAAAGGAAAACCTGATGCGTAACTTTGGTTCGCCCAATCCCGAAGGCTATCGAAAAGCACTGAGGCTTATGAAGATGGCGGAGAAGTTTGGCCTCCCTATAATATCTCTCGTGGATACGCCTGGGGCATATCCGGGAATCGGGGCAGAAGAAAGACATGTAGCAGAGGCTATAGCAGTGAATATACGAGACATGAGTGCCCTTAAGACACCGATTATTGCTGTAATTATCGGGGAAGGAGGGTCCGGTGGTGCTCTTGGTATAGCTGTTGCGGATTCCGTTTTTATTTTTGAAAATGCTTATTATTCAGTGATATCGCCTGAAGGTTGTGCAAGTATTTTATGGAAAGATAGAGCTTTTAGTGCAGAAGCAGCAGAAGCATTGAAGTTATCTGCAGATCATCTTTTCTCATATAAGATTGTCGATAAGGTACTTAAGGAACCCTTGGGAGGAGCACAAAATAACCCTGAAGAAGCAGCAAAGACATTGAAAAAGGCACTTGTAGAAGAACTTAAGGTTTTAAAGACAAGGAATGTTGAAGAACTGCTAGAAAAACGGTATCAAAAATACCGTACGATGGGAAGTTTTGAAACAGTATGAACGAAATTGGGAAGAATTTTGAAAGAAAAAGAAGATAGAAATAAAGTAGATAGGGATTTTTTTAATAGGCCCACATTGGAAGCAGCAGAGCTTACTTTGGGAATGATATTATGTCGAGAATATGAAAATGGGTTTATTTCTCGTCATAGAATCACTGAAGTAGAAGCGTATGACGGGCCTGAAGATAAGGCGTGTCATGCGCATAAAGGTTTGACTGCTAGGACGGAAATAATGTTTGGGCCTGCAGGATATTGGTATGTTTACCTTTGTTATGGAATGCACTGGATGCTCAATATTGTTACTGGGCCAGAAGGATACCCTGCAGCTGTGCTCATAAGGGGTACTGAGGATATCAATGGCCCAGGACGTTTAACAAAAACGCTGCAAATTAGTAAGGGATTCAACGCGACCGCGATAGAGAGAGCCTCAAAATTATGGATTGAAGCTAATCTTGGAACGTCTATCCTTAAAGTTGACCGAAGACCGCGCATAGGAATTGATTATGCTGGCCCGATTTGGGCAAAGAAGCTTTATAACCTCAGTTTAGGATAGAACCGAGGTTATTATACCATCACGAAACGAAGTATATCATTTTTTTGAATTGGCACGTAGAGGAATGCCTAGGGCAGAAAGCTTTTCTTTAATAGAAGGAATTGCAGCTTGAGCGGCTTGCTGACCTCGTTGATAGATCTCTTGTTTACTTCTATCATCGAAAAGACCAAAACCCCTAAGTTCGGGGTGGATGACGATATCAGCAGAAGCGGCCTGAATATTCGAGAGGACATAATAGGAAATCAATAAAGATCGGTAACTTAAATCTACACAGCCTTTTAAACACCCTCCTTCGGCAGGAGCAGAAATATTAACGGCAATGGTTAATTTAGGGTTATACTCTTTAGCAACACTCACGGGGACTGGTAGGGAGACACCCCCATCTACAAGCGTTTTTCCATAGAGTTTGACAGGAGCGAAAAAAGGAGGAATTGCAGAAGAGGCGTGAACTGCAGGTGCAATTGGGCCATATTTCATAACAAAAGGTAGCCCAGTTTCGATGTCAACAGCGACGGCTGCAAAAGGAATTTTTAAGTGTTCTATGTGAGCTTCGGGAATGGTTTCCAAAAAGAATTTTTCCAAAGTATATCCAGAAATTGGGCCTGAGGCGTCGTAGCACATTCTAAATGTTGAACATAAAGATAAATCTAAAATATCCCATTTGCTGAGATTAAGCAATAAGTCTTTGACTTTTTGTGCATCAACAAATGATCCATAGAGGGCTCCTACCGCTGCTCCGGCACTAGTTCCAACAATTAAATCTATGGGAATGCCCTCTTTTTCTAAAGTTTCTAAAACGGCTACATGAGCAAATCCGCGAGCTCCTCCTCCTCCAAGAACAAGGGCAACATCGATATTTTTTACAGGCAATTTTTCCGGTGGATATTCCGGTAATACAATGCCAAGCTGCTGAGATGCCGGAACATGGGTACACCC
>JABDAI010000027.1:0-13484 GCA_013289195.1 Verrucomicrobiota bacterium | reverse complement strand
CACCCAGTGTAAAAAAATAAAGTTAATGAAGTAAAAATTAGAATTATTTTTTGTTTAAACATAGATTTTTTGTTTTTAATAAGGAATAAAGAATGAAATTTGCAATAATTTCATAAAATTATAAAAGAAAGATTGACTATTTTCGTTACATTTATAACATAATTTAATTATGGAAAAAAGATGTATCCTATTATCATTGTTAATTGCTATAAGTTCCATTGTTTCATGCTTTGGGATTCAATGCAGTATTGATAATGCATTAAAGAATATCGATGTTAAAATAGATTTAAAATACCATAATTCGGAACCTAGTAAAGAAATAAAAATAAAAAAAGCAAACGAGAAACAAGAAAAAGAGGATCAGAAAAGTATTCGTGAATTTCTTCAATTAAAAGAAAGACAGCAGTATTTCTATGATAAAAATATTCAGACGAAGACCCGCAAGGGCGGAAATGAAACTCATAGTGTGGAAGTTCAATTAAAAATCAAGGATCCCAAAACTGGGAGAGACATATATCTAACTGAGCGAAGATATAACCCATTGCAAAGAGATGTTCCTTGCGGAATTTATTTCGAAGAACGTTTTATGTTTCATAAAAAACTGGCAAAGATTATATACACTATAAGTGTAGATTGTGTGTACAAAGAAGGCAAACATAGCATTGAGTCAGTTGAAGTGAATATCATTGAAGGAATGGTAGGGGCTAACGAATGGCCACGTACTTCTAGTAAACAGAAACTGTCATCGTTATTGTAAAACCCTAGCCTACCTATGACCGAATTACCAAAAAATATTTATTCTAGTAATACTTGAGATGAAATATGCTGAAGACTATAACTTACTCTGTTTCCTATCGGATTCCCTACGTTTGAATTCATCGGTAATTATTTTATGAATCTCAAACAATACACTCAGTTTTTCTTGAATGTCTGCAGGAAAGATCAAGTCTTCTCTGATCATTCTTTCAATCTCGAGTGCAATTAAATTGGTTGTGATCATGTAAAAGCCGAAGTCGTTTCTAAAGGAGGAGTTATAGGTGTAGAATTTGTTGTAGCGATCTAACTTTCTCCATATATCACCAGCATTAACCTTCTCTGGATCTCTGATCTTGATGCCTCTCAGTCCTAATTTTTGCGCAAATTCAACTGAGTATCCACCAAATTTCACTGGGTTATCTGGATTATTATTTACTACAGTTACATCTTGTTTTTCTTGTACATTCATCGGATAAGTTTGGTTATTATACAAATTTATTTTGTACAAGAGAATTTGTATGTTTTCAAATAGCTACGGTCAAGCGAAAATGTGTTGTTTTTTTAACTGTCGGATGATTTTTAATAAATTAAATACAGAAGTGAATTGAAAACTCATCTACTACACAAACATCAGTGCTGGTGTCTCAATGATTTCTTTTAGCGCATTGAGGAAGATTGCACCTGTAACGCCATCGACAACGCGATGATCTCCACTAAATCCGATATTTAGACGATTTCCAACAACGATATTTCCGTGAGCATCCACTACAGGTTTCTTAGTAGTTGCGCCAACTGAAAGGATACCTGCATTAGGCGGGTTGATGATACCGAAGAAACTTTCTATTCCAAACATGCCTAGGTTAGTTACTGTAAAAGTGTGGCCTTGCATATCGTTCGGAGAAAGCTTTTTCTTGCGAGCTTTTTCAGCGAGTTCTTTAACTTCGGAGCTTATTTGGCGCAATGTCTTTGCGTGGGCATCTTTAATGACAGGCGTCACTAGACCTTCTTCAAGTGCTACTCCGAAAGCAAGATTGACTTTACCATGTTGCTGGATGAAGTCGCCTTGCCATGAAGCATTAACTTGTGGGACTCTACGAAGTGCTTCGGCGGTAGCTTTTAATAGGAAGTCGTTGATGGTCAATTTCAGTCCTCCTTTTTCAGCAGGAAGTTCTCCTAGATTTTTATTTAAAGCAGCGCGGAGTTCGATGAGGGGAGTAGCATCGACTTCGATATTTAAATAAAAATGAGGAATTTGAGTTTTAGATTGAACAAGATGAGTTGCAATTGCGCGCCGCATATTGGAGACAGGGATTTTTTCGTCTTTGGCAATTGGAAGACCCATGGGTGAAGGAGTAAGAGAGGTTTTTCCTTCTAGGGCAGCAAGGACGTCGGCTTTTACGATACGTCCACCAGGACCTGTTCCTTGTAGGTTTTGGATGGAAACATTAGAAGAGGAAGCAATTTTCCGTGCTAATGGAGAAATTTTGATACGTTTTTGCTCCACAGAAGGAGCGGATGGAGGAGTAGGGGAAACAGGAGAAAGAGCTTCGGGTTCAATGAAAGGCATTTCGGGTTCTTTTTCTAGAAGAGCTCCGGATAATTCGACAGGTTTGACTTTTGTGGTCGAAGGAGAAAGAGGAGCTTCGGGGGCAGTTTCCCCTTTTTTACCTATGGCTGCTATAGGCGCACCGATGGGCACTTGTTCGCCGACTTTGACGTATTGTTTGAGCAAAATGCCATCCTCGAAGTTTTCAAGTTCCATGGTAGCTTTGTCGGTTTCGACTTCTGCAAGCATGTCCCCGGCAGATACGGGATCGCCTTCTTTTTTTAACCAATTGACGAGGGTACCGACGGTCATGGTATCACTCAATTTAGGCATGTCTATAATTGTGGCCATAATAAAAAAATTATTTTAAAACTTTTAATGCTTGTTGAACAATGCGATCTACATTTGGTAACTGTATTTTTTCCAAAGGCATACTATAAATTTGAGGAGCATCTATCGCAGAGACACGGTGGATGGGAGCATCTAAATCATCAAATGCTTTATGATGAATGATATAGGAGATTTGGGCATCGACGCCGCAGAAAGGTTTATTTTCTTCGACTAACAAGACTCTATTCGTTTTCCTTACGGATGCTAGTATTGTTTCTTCATCCAGAGGACGGATACTACGTAGATCGACAACTTCGGCATTGATATTATGCTTTTCTTGAAGGACTTTTGCAGCATCAAGCGAAGTAATTACGGCACGACCGTGGGCAATAATCGAAAGGTCAGTGCCTTCTTTTTTAACATCGGCTTGGCCTAGAGGGATGAGATACTCTTCATCGGGAACCTCGCCTTCTAAATTATAGAGAATGGTGTTTTCAAGGCAGCAGACCGGGTCATTGTCACGAATGGCTGTTTTCATTAGACCCTTGATGTCATAAGGAGTAACGGGGCAGATTACTTTTAGTCCAGGAACGTTAGCATAAAAATTTTCGGGAGTATGAGAATGCGTGGCACCGACGTTGACGCCGCCGTTAGCTGGACCGCGAAAGACGATGGGAACATGACAAAGACCACCAAACATATATCGCATGTTGGCTGCATTGTTTATAATTTGGTCGAGGGCGACATAGGAGAAACTCCAGGTCATAAATTCAACTATAGGGCGAAGGCCTAGCATGGCAGCACCGATGGCGAGGCCTGCAAAGCCGTTTTCACTGATTGGGGTATCAATAATCCGTTTTGGGCCAAATTGTTCGAGAAGCCCTTGGCTGACTTTATAAGCTCCATTGAATTGACCGACTTCTTCGCCCAGCATGAAGACGCGGTCGTCACGGAGCATTTCTTCAGCAATAGCTTCATTTAAAGCTTTTCTGTATGTTTTTTTTGACATAAAAGTTTTTATTATTTGTTATGATGTAATCTTATTCAGGAAGGTACTCAAAAAGCATGGTTCCTTGAGCGATTTTATGTTTGCGATTATCTTCTTCCCAATAAATATCTTTCAAAATATCTTCGACTGGAGGATAGGGACTTTCTTCAGCAAATTGAGCTGAAAGTTCAGCTTCTTCTTTAGCTTTTGCGTCGATAGATTCTATTTTAGCTTTATCAAGTATACCTTCTTTTTCAAGAACATGTTGGAAAAGCACGATGGGGTCGTATTGATCGCGATAAGCCTGAATATCTTCTTTAGTGCGGTAGGTTTGATCAGGATCGGACATCGAGTGACCGCGATAGCGATAGGTGTGAATCTCTAAGACAGAGGGACGGAGATTCTTATGGGCAGATTCAAGAGCTTTGGAAGTCTTGTAACGAACTTCGTAAAGATCATTGCCGTTTACTTCATCCCAATCGACATCAAAGCCTTCCGCTCTTTTTGCAAGAGGTTTACCCGCGGAAGACCGAGCTTGGCTAGTACCCATTGAGAATTGGTTATTCTCTATGATATAGATAACAGGTAGGCCCCACAGGCTTGCGAGATTTAAAGATTCATAAAAAGCCCCTTGATTGACAGCACCATCGCCTAAGTAGCAAAGACAAGCACCTTGAATGCCTTGATATTTAAGAGCGAAGCCAATACCAGCACCTAGAGGAGTCTGAGCACCAACGATTCCATGGCCACCCCAAAAATGGCGATCAGGATCCATGAAGTGCATAGATCCACCTTTACCTTTAGAACACCCAGTGGCTTTTCCATACATTTCAGCCATAAGCTCGTTCATGGACATACCCACAGCTAAGGCATGGCCGTGAATACGGTAGGCAGAAATAATATGATCATTAGGTCCCAGAACAGAGATAGTGCCAATGGCAACCGATTCTTGGCCAATGTAGGTATGACAAAAGCCGCCGATGTGGCCTTGTTGATAGGAACGAACGCAGCGCTCTTCGAAGCGGCGGATACGAACCATATCAGTATAGAGCTTTATTTTTTCTTCTGGGGAAAGATTCTTGTTAATCGGTTCCTGTGCATAAGATTTGGCAGAGCCAGAAGAAGAGGGTGATTTTTTGGTAGTCATTTATAAAAATTTGCTAAAAAAATTGTTTTCATTTTTTATTAAAACCTCAGATTTAAGCTTATTAAATACATTAAAATAAAATAATTACCTTTCATCTTAGGCAATTTAAAGGATTCTTCAAGAATTATTTGGAGAATTTTCTCAAAGTGCTGCAAGTCATTAGAAAAATGCTGATAAAGCTTAAATCGTATTTTCAATAAAATCATTGATATCAATGATCTTATAAAAATAATTTTTACGATAAACGGCATTTGTAACACCCCCTAAATGACAAAGTACTGGAATTACTGCGAATCCACGAGGTATCGAAAAATCTTTAATTCTTTCTTGCATTTCACTGACAATTTCTAAACCTAATTCTCGTCGAGAAAATTTAAACACTCTACAAAATTTCCCCAAAATGACATTTGTCATTTTGGGGAAATTCAGAGAGCGCCCTAATCAAAGTTGAAAGATAAATAATTTTTGAAAGGGCGCTTGAATTCATAAGATGAGTTTATTTTTAATCTTTTTACTCTTTATCCAAAAGAAAAATAAAACAATTGACTTTAATTTAATTTAATTTTTATTCATTAATTTAACATCTAAGTATAATGAATAAAAAAATCTTATGTCTTATAATTTTATTTTTCACATTTCTTTATAGTGATGTCGTTCAAGGCATTACTAGTAAGCCCTTAGGTTATGCTTCAATATCTGAAGCACTTTTAGACTTTGCAAACCAACAACATGATTTAATTAAAAAAGCTAGGAACTGCATAGCTGAAGATAATATACACAATGCTGTGATTTTTGCTAAGGAAGTGAGGATATCTTATTTTGCGGGGCCAGAAGATACCGTTACGGAAGCATTCTTTGAATTAATGAAAGAAATGCATGATCAAGGATACACGAATGAGGCTTTAGAACTTTGTGAAAAGCTTTTTGCACAATTTTTCCATCACATTCCTGAAATTATCACATTGTTCTTCAAGGAAAAGGATTTTATAGATGATGCAATTCAATTGTTAAGTAGAGTGGACATCAAAAGTTCTTTGACTCAATCTAATATATACAAAGCTATGATTGAATTGGAGCTTAATAAAAAAGCTGAACAGTTGGCTAATCACTGGCTTGAAAGATCGATTCTTGAAGATAATATATCCTTAGATCGTGAGTTTCGATGGAAATTGTATTTAGCAAAAAAAGTGAATTTTAATCATCGCGACCAATTATTGCAAAAATATATCACTATTAAAGGAATACCCAATTTCGCAGATAGATTAAGTGCATTTAACTATTTGATTGAATCCGGTCGGGGACGTGAAGCCCATGAGTTAGCAAATAAGTTATTAGAAATATGGATCGAGGAAGAGAATAATTCCCGCAATCATTATTATTTGATAGATGTATTAAAATTAGCAATTAAAATTAATTCCGATTATTATTTTAATAGATTATTAGAAAAATATTTAATTAAAAATGAAGATTGTTCATCTCAAATAAAGGATCTAATTAAAAAAAGTAAATTAAAGCGGATCCATTCTGATGATAAAACTAATTCTATCGCTAACATGTTAGGCAGTAAATTATATCTTGATATGCATTATGAAGAAATGTGTGGCATTTCTCCTTCATCCATTCGAGAATCAATTAAAAAAATACTATGTAAGTTATTGAAGGATAATGAAATTACTTTTAATATTTTACATGCAATTGCACTAAATGTGAATCAAATATCCAATTTTTCCATTTATCTCTTTGATGATGAAAGTAATAGTTTAAACAATCTGAGTAATAATGATAACACAATGACAGTAGTGGGCACCTATTCAAAATGGAAAGAACGCATAGAAATTATGCAACCAATTGATGATAGTTTGGAATTTAAAGGAACTCTGATACATGAAATGTCACACAAGCTTATGGATATTCTCTATGATAACTTCGCTAAACCCTATCGACAGTACAATAATGAAGCCAAAGACGCCTATCAAAAGGCAATTAATAAAATAAAGGAAAAATTAGAAGAAATAAAAAAAGAATATGATTATAATTCACTAAATAATATACAAACAGGAAATAAATTATATAACCAAGTAATTCAAAGCTTATTAAATGTTCAAAAATACGATAAAAATGAGCATCAATGTGAATATATTGTAAGGTATCCACAATCCATAGCGAGTGGCTCATATGATAATGCTAAAGTGAAAGAACTTATGCAACCATTGGCCGATTACTGGAATGAATATATACAACCAGATATTGAAATATATATTAGTGAGCATGGGGGCAACAGTACTTTTATTTCAGAAAGCGAAGCTATTTTAGCCCCTTCATTTTTCAATGATGTTTCGGAACTTATAAAGGAAAAGACAAAAAAAAGAATACGAAAGGAAACTTTGAGCCTTCTTCAATCAGAAATCGCTAGAAATCCACTGAATTATTTTGTCTTAATCGAAGTATTAAAAAGCGAAGGCGACTATGATGGGGTCGAGACATTAAAAGATGCATTACCTAATGTGACAACTTGGCAAAACATAATATCCAAAAATCCAATATATTATTATGATATTCTCGAAGGACTTGAAAAAAATGGTCAATATGATAGGATTGAGGAATTAAAAAAAATATTTAATACTTGGGAATTTTTAGTGAAAGTACTCAAATCAATATTTTGGGAATGGTATTACGAAGATGAAGAAAATAAAAATTTGGAAGAAAATGAAGAAGAATTTTAAATGAGATTTGAACATCCTTATTTTAAATCCTATGACAATTCGAATAATTTATTAAATAGACTTCTTTCGAAACTTAGTATTTTGCTCTATAGCAAGGAAAAAATTTGTAAGGGACCGGAATGTATACAAACATACACGAGGATCCCGAATAAATTTTTGACGCCGCTAGAGAGCAAAAGAGTTGGTTTCGAAAGAAGTCTATTCAAATAACATTAATGCTTCAAAAGACTTGGTAGCCTTCAAGGAAAGTAAAAAAATAAATCCAAAAACTTCTCCTTTGATCAACAAAATTAATTGATCGACAAGCCTATACATAATAATTAAAATCCTCTACTTATTATATTTGCGAATTTATAACATTATTAACACCTACCAATGACAGAGATAGAATATCCGAATTTTAGTTTCAAAATTTCCGCACAAGATCCTCATTCTAAAGGTCGTTGCGGGGTCTTAGAAACTCCCCATGGATCTATAGAAACACCCAATTTTATCTTCTGCGGTACCAAAGCTGCTATCAAAGGCGTTTCCACTGCTCAAGCTAAAGAAGCAGGGGTAGATATTATTCTCTCTAACACCTATCATCTTTTAATTCAACCAGGCCCAGACATCGTTGCAGCCCATGGTGGACTTCATAAAATGATGAATTGGGACGGTCCCATGCTTACAGATTCTGGAGGATTCCAAATTTTTAGTCTTGGACATGGTGGCGTAGCTCAGGAAATTAAAGGTCGTAACCGTACACATAATCCTCGAACCCTTAAAAAAATAGATGAAGAAGGCGCAGTCTTTCGCTCTTATCTCGATGGACAGATTCATCGCCTAACTCCAGAACTTTCTATTGATATTCAACGAAAATTAGGAGCCGATTTGATTTTAGTCCTTGATGAATGTACTCCTTTTCATATAGATCGCGATTATACTGCACGTTCCATGGAACGCAGCCATCGCTGGGAACTAAGAAGTTTAAAAGAATTTGAAAAAAGTCATAATGGCCGTCAAGCCCTCTATGGCATTGTTCAAGGGGGAGTTTATCCGGATTTACGCAAAGAAAGCGCCACTTTTGTTGCCCAAAACCCCTTTTTCGGCCAAGCAATTGGCGGAAGCTTAGGCGGTCAAAAAGAACAAATGCGCGAAGTGGTCAGTTATGCTTGCAATTACTTACATCCCGAAAGACCCACTCATCTTCTAGGGATCGGAGGCCTAGCAGATATCTGGCATGGTGTAACTTTAGGTGTAGATACTTTTGACTGCGTCCATCCTACTCGTCTGGCCCGTCACGGTGGTGCTCTCGTAATGCCTTCACTGAATGCAGGCAAAGAACATATTAATTTAAAAAATGCTTGTTATAAAAAGGACTATACACCCCTCGACCCAGAATGTAATAATTATTCAAGCAAATTTACACGCGCCTATATTCATTACCTATTTAAGGCCAATGAACTTCTAGCAGGAACCTTGTTAACCATTCATAATATGGCTTTCATGATGCGCCTTGCCAAAGATATCAGAAATGCCATCAAAACCAATCGCTTCCAAGAAACTCAAAAACTATGGTTGAACTATTAAACTAAAAAAACCTAATTCTTAAGATTAATCAGGCCTATTAGGAACTAGAATTTGATACATCACTCTCAGAGAGTAATTTGGAAAACCGACCGTTCGGTAAATTTGGTGTACCAATAGAATGTTTCCAAATGCTTTTTATGTTGTCTTTTGTTTTTTTATCTACATTTCTGGAAAAATCAATCTTAGCATCACTACTTCTTAGAACAGTAAAATCTACGTCTTTCGGCAAACGCGGAATTTTAATTTTAACAGCTTTCCCAACAGACTGAAAAGAAAGTTTATTGAGCCTAGGAAATTCTGGCAATTTAAAATGAGCTTTGTCACTAATGCTGTGAATAGAAAATTTTACCACATAACTTAATAACGGTGATGGTTTGATCACAACATTTTTGTTAATATTATAAATTTCTAGTGTTTTAAGGTTATCATTTTGTAAATTTGGAAATTCAAGAATTGTATCATCTGTTATGTTTTTTATCGAAAATGATTTCAGACCAACAAATTTAGTTAAAATTTCAAAATCTGGTTTCTTCTGAAATCGTTTTGCACCAATATAATAGAATGTCTTTTCACCCAGAGAATCAGGTTTCTCATGGCAAACATTGGCAATAGTTAAAGTTTCGATAGAAGCAAAAATTAGACTAGTTAAACGGGTATTTTCAAATTTAAGTCTTTGGATATCATTTATGCTCGTACAATTAAGATTCTTTAAATTTCTAACACCATAACCAGGGAGACCAATGTTTCCCCTACTATTGCCAATAGTAAGACTTGTCAGACTTATAAAACTAATAGGCGCGCTTATCACGCTATCCATAATGTTTTTAATGATAAGTACTTTGAGCTTATCCAATTTTTGTCCACAAAAGTTAAGTTCACATTCATTATTCATGCGAATAGCAAAGTTTTCTAAATTTTGGCACGACTGTAACCATATCTTCACTTCTTTTCCAATTTCCTTAATTTCAAGTGTTTCAAGTTTAGTAAGCTTCGGAAAACTAACTTTCATCTCTTTATCAATTTCGCCAATACACAAACTCGTGAACTGAGGCAGTAATTGTTCATCTTTTGAAATAGTTTCAAGCAATTGCAAAAAAAGATTTTTAGATGTTTCATCAATTTTTAATTTAAAGGATAATCCTTTTATTCCATCACGCAAATCTTGATTCGATTTATTTGCAAAAGACGTCTGCAATTCCTGTAACTCTCTAAGGTTTTTGATGCTATGAATGCTTGCCGCCCTTTTCACTATAGGAGGCGCCACTCTAGGTTTAACTTCTGGCTTCTCTCTAGGTGCCCGAGGTGCCTGATTTTTTTCATTAACTGGCTTTTTTGGTGAACCCGGTCCCGGTGGAGCAGACCTTGTCCTAAGAGGTATTGGGACTAAGTAGCCACTATCATTTTGATTTTTCTTAGGATTCGCTTGGTCTCCTGTTTTGTTTACCTCAGGAAGCTTCCTGTCTTGAGGACCAGAAGGAACGGCTTCTTGCGATATAGGCTTGAGTAACGATTTATCTGTAACCTCTCTAATTCTTCTAGCATATTCTTTGATACCCTCTATATCATAACCAGGGTTAGCAATTAATCGATATTCTTCATGATAAGGTTGAATGGTATACCTTGAGAGAAGATCAAGCAATAGAGCTTTTGTAGAAGAAGAATCACTATTTTTTAAATTTGATTGATATTTGTTATGAAGTTTAAAGAGATATTCGTCTGTGCTTCCAAGCTTTGAATTCAGAATACAACTGCCCGCATTTTTATCTATCCTATAATGCGCTTTCCCACAGAGAGCGAAATCGTCCTTAAAACTATCTTTTTTATCTTTGTGATTAAAATAGGCCCAATATTGTGCTTGATCTATTTCACCAGTAATCACACTTTTTAAAAGCCCAATTATTGACATGAGCGTTTTATCCCCAATTATCCATTCCGCAACTTTACTTACTGCCGTAGGAACTACCAATTTAGCAACGCCCGTAAAATCTACTACGTTACATAAACTTTCAATGCCTACTTCCATTAGATTTGTTCCATTATTAGCAAAAGTTTTTGATCCCTTATACTCCAGTTTTGGCCAATCTGCCATTTCTTTACATTTTTTGGGTTTGCTGCTTTGAGAATCAAATGTATGAAGAATTTTTGACAAGCCATGTCCTTCAATAGCTAACAAACCATGCACCTTTCTTTTTATTTCATCTTCCAAATTTTTGTTTACCTTACCTATCTTACTTGCTTTCGCATCGAAATGGTCTGTCTGCACCATATCCACTTCAACACAAAACACTTTACCTACGTGCCGATTACAACAATTAACCGGGTTTGGCGAGGCCAAATAGGTAACAATTGGCAGATCTTCTAATAATGTTTTAGCTCTGTTTAAAATGTTAGAGTTCAGTTTTTCCATCATTGGCGCCGTTCCAGGGCTGTCAAATGTCACTGCTTTAATATCCACTTTATGTTCGCTAAAAAATGTGCGACAATAAAAAACACCCAATTCTGCTAACCAACCACCCAGGGAATGACCCGTAAATGATAATCTATAATTTTCCCGAGCAGCTTTTTTTATGGCATATTCGGTCGACTTATAATTTTGTGCTTGCTGACCCACTACGATTTGCCCACCTAATATCTCTTCGATATCGGTCTTTATAACGTTATTGGTTTCAAACAGTCTTTTTAATACATCGAGTACACTACTTTTTGTTCCTCGAGTAGCTAAAACAAAATTATGAGTTTTTGGATTCTCATAGAGTACTCCATAATAGCCACTACTCTTGGTATCATCGTAAACTTTACAAACTTTCCAATTTTCTACAAGGGAATTCTGCTTAATCAGTTGCGGCTGACTCAAAAACACTGAGTCTCCTTCCACACAATCTTCATATACATGTTTGCTTAATAAGCCATGAACAAAATCCGTCGGGTGATATTTAAAATTTTTGACATTGTCTATTAAATGTAATTCTATCTGTCCACAGATCCCGGAAGCAATTTGCTTCTTATTCCAAGAGATAAAACCTAAGGTCGTGTTATGTGAGATAGCATCCTTCAATTCTTCCAACTGTTCTTTTGATAAAGAAAATTCAATCTTTAGTGCAATAATAGATGGGTCATTGCCACCCAATCGTTCAATAATTTTGCTCCAATTTTTTTTTGTGATAAAAGTAAAATTATCGTCATTGCTTACCGAACTAGAGTCGAGTGGGAAGATTATTTTTGGAGAACCAGGTTTATTTTCCCCAGATTTATCTTCAAGTGAGACTTCATCGTCGCTAGACGATGCCTGACTAGCAGATCCTTCAGATATCTTACAGTCCCAAACCCGCTTTTTTTTAGACGAATCTAAATTTTCATCATGAGCACGTCGAGCCCTAAAAGCTCGATTTTCTGTGTCATTTTCAGGAGTGCAAACCTTTCTGGGAATATCAGGCATAGGCTCTTTCCCTTTTGGATCTGGAGTTTTAAATGTAGGCTTTGAATCCGTGCTTTTTGCATCTTTCTGTTTGAAAGCTGGTATTCGTTTCATAATTAAGTATTAGTGAAGATAATTTGAAAATCTATTATTAGCATGATTACCAAAATGTATTTTATTAAAACTACATTTTCAATTTAGGCAAGAAATTTTCTATCATCGATCAATTTTAAAGAAATTTAACTTACAAAATACAATCCTCAGTTCGGCCCTAGTAATACCAAATCTTATTCTAAAATGAGATTTGGTATAAGCCAAAAAATCACAACAATCACTATCACTATACCAAAACATAAATACCTGTCACCAGCAACGGTACAGGCTTATCCAAAAACTAAACTCAATCAATCTATATAATTGCTCTTTTGTTCACCAACTGTTATCAAAATTGCACTTATGCAGCTACTAGTTTTTGCTGCAATACCTCAAATTTGAGGCCAGACTTCTTGCAGCATCATCAGATGCTGCAAGAAATCTATTGATAGAATCTATAGTTCTATGCTTTCAAGATTTTGGCAATGCTACGAAAATCTATGAAACTTTTTCACTGCTAAATTCCATCTCTTATTTTTTATTACATTCCTTGTTGTGCAGGCATTCCTTGTTGCTGCGCAGGCGCTCCTTGGGCAGCAGCGGCATCTGCTTGCTCTTTCCTGAAGGCGTCAGTACTCATTGTAAATCCGCCACCAACAACCGGTAATTGTATCCCTAAGTCAAAGCGCTCGTTAGCTTTATTTGCCCCCCCAGGCGCTGTGCCAGTATCTTCAGCAAATGCTCCTGAAATAGCTATCATTGAAACCGCGATAACACCTAGTATGCTTTTTTTAATCATTTTCATATAATTTCCTTTTCTTTAATTTTATTTATTAGTTGCTTAATTAAGCATATAATTACTTAATTTATAAATAAACATAATTTAATTAATATCATATGTCAAATAAAGCATGTAA
>JABDAI010000026.1 GCA_013289195.1 Verrucomicrobiota bacterium | reverse complement strand
GACCTCCTAATGATGTATTTTATTGTGAACTTAAGGCACGATATAGACGTGTCCGCATATTCCTGCCAACACTGCTTCAACATATTCAGTTTTCCGCCTCACCTGCCGGTGAAACTATCGTTGCAGCATTGACATATATTCAAAAAAACTATCATCAATTTGATAATACAGCACCGTTGGAGGTAGTCAATAAAGCTTGGCGTCGTTATGTTCTACCGGACTCTGATAAACAAACGGTTGATCAACAGGCTTTCATCTTTTGCGTTCTCGATCAGTTACGTACTGCCTTAAAACACCGTGATGTGTTTGTTTCAGAAAGTTGGCGGTATACAGATCCACGAAAAGGTCTTCTAGCAGGGATGGAATGGGAAGCAGCTCGTCCCATGATTTGTCGCACACTTGGTCTTTCTCTAGATCCTCAGCCACTTCTTGATTACTTAGCATGTGAGTTGGATCAAACTTATCGTTCTGTTTCTGCTCGTTTGCCTGATAATCAATCGGTGCGATTTGAAGGATCTCCAGGGAAAGAAGAACTTATTTTGAGTCCGTTAGATAAGGTCGATGAACCAGAGTCCCTTATTGCCCTGCCTACGATGGTTGCCGAACGAATGCCACAAGTTGATTTGCCAGAAATTTTGTTAGAAATCGCTGCGCGTACTGGATTTACACTATCATTTACGCATATCAGCGAAAACGCAGCTCGTGTAGCTGAATTAACAACCAGTTTGTGCGCTGTACTGCTTTCGGAGGCATGTAACACTGGGATAGAACCATTGGCACGCCGCGATGTTCCTGCTTTGAAATATGATCGCTTAACCTGGGTAAATCAAAACTACTTGCGTGATGAAACACTGGTTGCATCTAATATAAAGCTGGTATCTGCGCAAAATAGTTTGGCTTTAGCGCAAGCATGGGGAGGAGGTGAAGTTGCATCAGCAGATGGGATGCGGTTTATTGTTCCTGTAAAAACATTGCATTCCGGCTATAATCCGAAATATTTTGGGATGAGCCGTGGGGTAACCTACTATAACATGGTATCCGACCAATTTACAGGACTGAATGCTATCACCATACCTGGAACACTTCGGGATAGCTTGGTATTGCTATCCGTCGTGTTAGAACAAGAAACAGAATTGAAGCCAACGCAGATCATGACAGACACCGGTGCCTATTCAGATGTGGTATTTGGTTTATTTAGATTATTGGGTTATCGTTTCAGTCCACGGTTGGCTGATGTTGGGGGGACACGGTTTTGGAGGATTGATCCAACAGCAGATTACGGAGAACTCAATACAATTTCTCGTCACAAAGTCACAACCAAATTGATTTCTGAAAATTGGGAAGATATGCTTCGACTCGCAGGATCTCTGAAGTTAGGGCGGGTGTCAGCGACTAATATCATGCGTACCTTGCAATTGGGAGATCGCCAGACCAGATTGTCCAAAGCTATAGCTGAATTCGGACGCATTGATAAAACACTTCACTCTCTAAACTTCATCAATGATGAAGAAAAAAGGCGGGTCATCTTGATTCAACTGAATCGAGGAGAATCCCGGCATAGCCTAGCAAGAGCTGTCTTCCACGGTAAACGCGGTGAATTGCACCAGCGATATCGTGAAGGCCAAGAAGACCAACTAGGTGCGCTATAGGTCTGGTAGTCAACCTTATCATTCTGTGGAATACAATCTACATGGAAGCCGTATTGAACCAACTTCAAAAGGAAGGTCATATTGTTCTAGATAAAGACGTGGCTCGGCTATCGCCACTGATTTACGACCATATTAATATGCTAGGACGCTATTCGTTTACTGTTTCAATTACAAGAGGTGAATTAAGACCGCTGCGCAATCCCAAAAATATTCCTTAAGTGCTTTTACTGTTCCGTTGCTCCCTATACCCCGTAATTAGATAATTGCAAGAATGGCTAATTTCAGTTTTTTAGGTCTTCAATAAAATTGATAAGAAATATTTGACAAATTTGTCAGAAAAAGTGTATGGTTTTTCTGACAGAATAATCAAAAAAAATAATAAAAGTAATGAATAAGATTCTTATGAGAATTGATAGTTATGGACCTAGTGCGGTCTTCACTTCAAAGGATTTTTTAGATCTTGGATCACGAGATGCTGTTGACCAAGCACTTTCACGACTTTGCACAAAAGGCAAAATTAGAAGACTTGCTAGAGGTGTATATGATTATCCTAAAAAACATGCCAAGTTGGGCATTTTGAGTCCTGATCCTTTAACTGTAGTTCAAGCTATAACAAAAAATAAAAATGCTAAACTTCAAACTAGTGGAGCCTATAGTGCAAATTTATTAGGACTTTCAGATCAAGTACCTGCAAAAATTGTTTTTTTGACTGATAGTGATTCTCAAAAAGTTAAGATTGTCAATTTCACGATTTTTCTTAAGCATGTAGCTCCTAGTGCACTTATTGGCGTTGGAACGTTATCGGGAACTATCATTCAAGCTATAAAGTATTTAGGAAAAACTAATATCAATCCTTACATGATTCAAAAAATTAGAAATCAAATTTCAGCTCAAGATAAAACTGATTTAAAAAAATATAAATTTAAAACACCTGAATGGATGCATTCTATTATAGAAGAAATAATTAAAAATTAAATAATATAACTTATGGATCTCTTCACAAAATTAACTCGACAAGAGAGAAAAGAAATTATTCGAGAAACAGCGAATTCAATGGATCTAAGTCCAACAATAATCGAAAAGGACTTTTGGGTTTGTTGGACCTTAGGTAAAATAGCTGACATGTCTCAAATTGAAGAACACATTACTTTTAAAGGAGGAACATCTCTTTCTAAGGTTTTTCATTTGATTGATCGATTTTCTGAAGATATCGATTTATCTTTTGGAAGATCATATTTGGGGTTTGGAGGTGAAAAGGATCCAGAACAAGGCATAACGAAAAAACAAATCGAAAAACGCATTGAAGAATTAAAGCAAGCTTGTGTAGAGGAAATTAACCATCGCTTTATGCCCACACTTAGCGAAAGCATTGCCAATGAGATTAATAAAAGTACAGATTCTTGGTCGTTAGAAATAGATGACAATGATCCTCAAACAATTCTTTTTTATTATCCAAGGTCGATGGATGCCGGTTTAGAGAACTATATACAACCAGTAATTAAAATAGAAATGGGTGCACGATCTGATGATTGGCCAACTATAAATGGAATTGTAAATTCTTACATCGCGGAAACTTTCAAAGATTTATGGCCACAAAATCTGGTTTCTATTAAAACACTTGCTTCTGAACGGACATTTTGGGAGAAAGCAACAATTTTACATGCAGAATATCATAGGCCCGATACAAAGAATCCTGCAACACGAAGTTCTCGGCATTATTATGATCTCTATCAAATGCATAAAAAAGGCGTTTCTTCCAACGCCTTTCAACAAATAGATCTTTTAGATAGAGTTGCTAAGCATAAGAGTATTTTTTTCCGCTCTAGTTGGGCAAACTATGAGGAAGCAAAGCCTGGAACTCTTCGAATTATTCCAAAGTTAGCAAGAATGTCTGAGCTTAAGCAAGATTACATAAAAATGAAAGACATGTTTTTTGGCAACGCACCTGCATTCGATGACATCATGGATGGATTAAAAAAATTAGAGAATTCAATCAATAGCCAATTGTGTATATCAATTTAAAAAAACTACTACTCGAATGATCACTAAAACACCAATTTCTAGACATAATCTTTCTTGTGCGAACTAAATTCGGGTGTTAAAATTTGTAAGTTGTTTATTATCAATTACTTGTCAGATCCGTATTTGACACTTGAACGGTCAACTGCGTAACTCCTAATTTATTGTGATTTTTTAAATTATGCAATTTTTTTATTCTAATTTTCAAAGGTGGGTGCAATTCAAACCTCGAGGTTTGAAAAAAAAGTTTGCGAAAAATTTTTGGTGCATTAGCCCTGGCAATGGAATAGATTATGCAACATTTTTTTTCTGTAAAATTTAAAAGTCACGATACGGAGCCATGTGATGCAAGAAAACCCTTCCTTTGTGGAGTAAAACGAACTTCCGTCCTCGACTTTTATTTAGTACTTGAAATGTAGTATTCTTTAAATTAAGGTAATACACATGCATCTTTGGGGAGATAGTTGGCCACATTGGGATCAGCTATATAAATCAGAAAATAATATTAATAAGGAATTCGAAAAACATACAGGATTGGCCCTGCTTTCGAAGGAAAAGTATGGCACTATTCGGTATGAACACATAGTCGATCCTAAGACCAAATATTCTTATTCTTTTGCAGATACTAAAGATAATTGGATGATTTTGAAAGAGATTATTTTTGAAGAAATTAAGAAATATCCTGAAATTAAAGATGAATTATTATCAGATTTAGCAGCACACGAAGAATTGGTTGGCACAGAAATTCATAAGCAGTATTGGCGTAGTGTATGAAAAAGCTTTCCTTGATTAATGATAGAGTATATTTTGCTTAAATGCGCTTCAATAAAGAGAATTTAAGGCATGCTATCCAATCTCTTTTAAAAGAACAGTATACCACTTTGTCTTTTAAAGTGTATCGTGCTGTTCGGGACACATTAGTTTCAGACTATGGAGAAGAATCTATAATATCTGGTGTTGGCGCCATGAAACATAATTCTGGAAGATGGATGAAAAAAGGAATTTGTTATGTTTTATATGCTAGCTCTAATGCTGAGACTGCAATTAAAGAGTTTTTCTCCAATAATGAAGGTGACAACAAGAAACTGGTTCTTGCTGAAATTAGTGTGAATTTAGACAAAATACTCGATTTAACAAAGAAAGAGACTGTCAAAAAGCTTGGACTAACAACCGAGGATTTATTAAAAGGCTGGCAAGGGAAGCAGGAATCGTTAACGCAGGCTATTGGCCGATTTGCCTATGAATCAGGGTTTGAAGGATTGCTTACCCCCTCTAAAGCTAATTCAAATGGTGTTAATTTAGTTATTTTCTCTAAGAAGACTCCAATTAAAGGGGTAATTTTAGAAGATTGGAAACTATTAGAGACTTGACATGTTCGTAAATTTACGAAATTAATTAATTTAGAAATGAAAACAATTCCACACATAAGACGATCTCAAAAAAAGATGGTGATAAAATCTTCAGGCAAACCCTGTTTTGCCACTTATCCTGAAGATAAAGACCTGTATGAAGCATTAGGCATACCACCCTCTATAACAAGGATTGTGTTATTTCCTTCAAAAGCAGAAAAAAATGAGCCTAAGCAAAATATATCTTCTTTAGAAGAAGAATTAGAAGGGCTTGGATTTAAAGTTCTGCCAAAATCTGAGATCACCCCTCTTAGGTTTAAAACGCCCGTGCCTCAGAAAAGCCATAAATATACCATGGAAAAAATCCAAAATATATTGGAGGTCAGTCAAAAGGAACTAGCTGAAATTATTGGCTGTAGCCCTAAAAAAATATGGTCTATTCTCAATGTAAAGAAAGAATGCTTTAAAAGAAAAGGTGACATTAACAATTTCAACCAATTTGTAAGCTTAATCAATCAATTATTAGGTATTTTTAAAGAAGAAAGCCTTAAAACATGGATGAAAACACCACAAAAGAATTTAGGGAACAAAAAACCGATAGATCTATTCATTTCTGGCAAAGTCGAGCCCTTGCGAGATTGGATTTACCGCCAATTGGAAGGCGTCTATGAATGATGCAAAATAAATCTTATGTCTAGTTTCTTTTGTTTTAGTGGGGTTTTGTTCAGTATTACGGTTTTAACCTTTAAAAACCTGAGGCAGTTTTAAAGAACTTTTCTCTTCTTTCTTCCATTCCCATATATTTAACATGGTCAAATATATGCTGTTGAAAAGACTCATCGCCAGGCATCGCTCTAATACAAGCTTCTACTATCGAGCCATCCACAAAAAATTCCGGATGCTCGATTGCAATTTTTTTCACCAATTCCGCATTCTCTCGAGTAAAACTCTTTACTACCTCATAGGGTTTATTTTCAGAGTCCATTATCGCCAAATTCATTGCTTCAAAACATAACATTTGTGCAAGTTCTACATTTTCATTTTTATTCCCAAATTCCCCTAATTGGCTTTTAAGATATTCTTTTTCTAGGTATCCTTTTACCCCAAATTCTTCACCAAAAAGACCTACTCTACTCCATCCAGGCTTTGAACCCCATAACCGATCATCCGTAGTTCGAATGATACGGCCTAAATCAAACCTAATTTTCTGCTTTATCTTTATTAAGTCTTCATCTGTTTTCCCACGTGAAGAAATAATCCATCTACATTCAGGTCCAACTTTATTACCCCCAAAACAATCTTGTTCAGATCGTATTTTTGTAAAAAAATCTCGCTGATTTGCTTCGATATTTGACCTTGCTATTTTTTCTATTTTCTTTTCTTCCTCAGATACAGGCGTAATAACACTGTAGGCTTGTTTAAAATATTCCAACGCCTTTTCTCTATCACGTAATGCGTGATAGGACAACCCAGTATCATTCAATAAAACTGCTGTATATAAATTATTGCCAGAAAAAAGTGTTTGTTGCATTTTTAGCGCAGCCTCATCACATATTAAGCTTTTTTTCGAATCTTCTGCACTTTTCAATGTTTTATATACACCACCCATCTGAGCTAACAACCTCATCATATCCTGATCTCCATTAGGAAACAACTGCTGATACATTTTCAGAGCTTCTTCAGCATATTTTAAACCTTTACGAATATTCTCCTCCCCTTCTAATTGGGTTGCATAAACCAGTCCAATTGTACTTGATAAATCCGCCACCAAAATGTGGTTCCCACGTGATGCTCGCTCTATTTTTAAAGCTTCTTCATACAAACTCAAGCCCTTAAGGATACCCTCCTTTTCCCCTAATTCATTTACATAAGCCCACCCTGTTACTTCTAATAACATTGCTACAGCGAAATCGTCTCCAGGAAATTCTTTTCGTCTCACTTTTAAAGATTCCTCATAATAATCTAATCCCTTTCGAACATTTTCCTTTCCACCTAATCGTCTATAAGCATTCCCTAAGTCATCAAGTATTGGTATTATATTAAAGTCTTTGCCAGGAGATTCTCGTAGCATTTCCAGTGCATACTCTTTATATTTTATTCCTTTCCGGATATTATCTTTCTCTTCAAACTCTCTCCCAAAAGCCGAACATAGATCTCCTACATAGAGAAGTTCGCTTACCACATCAGGGTTCTTATCGGGAAATAATCTTTGCAACATCTTCAGCCCTTTGTCTCTATATTGCAGACCTTGCAAAATATTTTCCTTTTCTCCTAATGCTGAATAAGCTCTTTCCAAATCCTTAAATGTCTCCACTATATCAAGGTGATCCCCAGGAAAGATATTTCGGCGCATCTTTAAGGCCTCTTTCAAATACCGTATTGCTTCTCAAGCATTTTCTTTACTTTCTAAACTAACACAAATAGCCCCAACACTATGCAGCGACTTTGCCTTATCAAGGTGACCACCCAAATACAAAACTTGATACATTTCTAACGCTGTCCTCTCAAGTATTAAAGCTTTTCGCATACTTTCTTTATCACCTAATTTCTTATAATCCATTGCTAAATTGCTATACGATCTTGCAAGAAGAGGATGACTACCTTGGAATAATACCTTCCGCATCATTAAAGCATCTTCATGATGTTTTATTCCTATTCGAATATTCTTGTCTCCACCAAGTTCCGCGAAAGCTAATCCTAAAATACTTAGTAATCGCGCTGTATTGGGGTGATTGCCTTTATGTACTAACCGCTGACAATCTAATGCCTGCTCCCAATATTGTATCGCTTCACTAGAATTTAGCACGACACGGTAATAGTATAATCCTAATATGGCTAATAAATTCTCCATACCAACAATGGATGAATTTACACTTTTTGATTCTTCAATTAGCAACTTTGCATGACTTATCAGTTCAGATACTGCCTTTGAAATCTGAAGGTTATCATCAACATTTGGCAATTCTTGATTCAATTCACCAATTAACTCCTCTAAGATTTTCTTAACCTGTGCCTTATCTTCTTCTGCTAATGCTGTCTTTGTTTCACTCTGCACTATTCTGTGACTTACTTTAATCACTTTTTGATTTCCTTCTTCCGATACACTCAACAAAGATAGGCCTTCTAGAATATTAACAAATGGCTGCAACTGTCGCTCTGTTTTCTCCATTACATTCGCTAGTAATTTTACTGAGATACCTTCAGCATCGAGATATGCCAAATATTTAAGTAATTGCCAACTCTCGGGAGATTCATTTTTTAAATTTCCAAATAACATTTTAACTTCAGGGTATATTTCTTCATTTTGGCCATCCCCTCGTTTAATTGATTCATACTCTACAATATAGTCAGCAACACTCATCAAACTATTCCTTCTTATATAAGCCACCGCTTTGGAAAGTCTAAACGGAGACTCACCCACTGCAGCTACTAATTTCTCAGCATCACTTTCACTTGCCCCAAGAGCGTCTCTTAAATACGTTATTGCTTCTTTCTTATTAAAGCCCTTTACCGCAATTGGTTTAATACCTTCTAATATATTACCAGTTTTTGAAGTAACTATAACCTTCGCACGGTTTGGGAGATTTATTAAATACTGGTGTATTCTTTCTTTTTCCGATGCCTCTACATTATCAAAAATGAGTAGTAACTGCTGACCTTTTGGGAGTTTCTCAAGTTCTCTATATACTAAATCCCGAATCTCTTCAGGGCGTAAATTTGTGGTTTTAATATTCAAGTCCTTTGCTAGTTGAAAGAACTCCTCATCTATTTGCATTCCCTTTAACCATCGTACTTGCCATCCCACACGTTTCAATTCTTTTCCATAACTCGTAGCCAGAGTACTTTTCCCCATACCTCCAGCCCCACTAATTACAACTATTTGATCCTTGCTTAATTTATCTTTTAGTTCTTTTTCTTTATCGTGGATCACAGTGTAATGTGCTGTTTGCCAAGATAAGTGATCAGGTAATTGAGTAATCCTTTTATCTGTAATAGTGACACTTCCATCCGCAACACTCACTATTATTTCATTATTAATGGGGGTGCTTTCCCATACCTTCCGTACATCCTTTGGAACAACTTGCAATAATCTCTGTGTCCTTTGTCTAATGCTTTCAACAGTGTGTCCTTCATGAGGTATTAGGAGATTTTGCTGGCCATTCGGCTCAATACTGAAACTTGAAAGAAGCTCATTCAATTGGGTTCTTAGTACGGGAGGTAAATTCTCCTTTTCATTTAATTTGTCTTTAAATTCATATAATTTATAAAGATATTTATCTACACTCCCTGTGGTAAGTTCCATGATATGCTGATCCTTGCCTTCTCTATATTTTGCTTGAGCAATTAACGCAAATCTGTCGTCAAACCTCAGTTTTTTTCTTAGCTCTGAGTTTTCCTCACCTTCTTGCTCTGAATCTATATAGCTGAAATAAGCCCAGTATTGCTTCTGATCAATTTCATCTTGTATGACATTCTTTAAAAAACCAATAATAGCCATCAGTGTCCTATCACCAACAACGTAGTTCAGTGCAAAATTTACTCCCGTTTTAGCCGTAGATGATATATCGCTATTGCTGATTCCTTCTTTTAAAACTGTTTTCCCTTGATTTGAAAACGTTCTTTCATCTCCATTATATTCCATTTTTGGCCAATCCAACATCTTTTTACATTCCCGAGGCTTACCTGTTTCCGGATCAAATGTTTCCAATATTCCAGATATCCCGTGCCCTTCAATGGATAAACCACCTTTTATACTTTTGATTTTATCATCAATTGGGGCCTTGAACATATTAGGCACAGAAATATTATCTATCTTACTTTCCACCCATTTAGTCCACTTCAACTCCGGTTCAATTCTATAAACTGTACCTACATGGGCATTACAACAATTGACCGGATTAGGACTAGCTAAATAAGTCACTATTTCTATATCTTCTAGTTTTGCACGAGTACCCTTCGCCTTAATATTAGATTGCAGTTTTTTCATCATCGGCTCCGTCCCAGGACTATCGAATGTCACCGCCTTTATATTGCGATAACCAAAATATACATGACTATAAAATGCACTCAGTTCTGCAAGCCATGCACCTAACGAATGTCCCGTTACTGACAATCGATACCCCGCCTCTTCGGCTATTTTGACCGCCTTTTCTGTGGCTTCATAATTCCGCGCTTGTTGACCAACTATTATTTGGCCACCCAAGATTTCCTCTAAATTCGTTTTCCAATCACTATTATGCTTAGGTAAATCTTTTATTATACCTTTTATTCCATCCTCTGTTCCCCTAACAGCCAAAACAACTTGATGGGTCTTATCATTTTTATAAATAACTCCATAATAACCACTTTGAGGAGTATCGTCATAAACCTTTTCTACTCGCCAATTTTTTAAATGTTCATCAACATTCGTATCTAAGACAACAATATCCCCTTGTTTAGAATCGCGATATACATGCTTACTTAACAATGCATGTACATAATCACTGGGATGATACCTGTAATTTTTATTACTCAGTATTAATCTCTTTTCTATTCCTTCTAAAATCTCATATCTAATCTGATCTTTATGCCACAATACATAACCCAATTCTGTATTATCTTGAATCGCATCATACAGAGCTCTTAACTCCACTTCTGAAAGCATACAATGCATCTCCAATGCAGTAATAGCGGGATTATCTTGCTTCAATTGAATATTAATCGCTCTAAAATTGTCTTTTGTCACTACCTTCGTCTGACCAGATTTCAAATTCGTTAATTCGTTTGGAACTTCAACATCTTCCGCGCTAGCTTTACCATTCATCCACAGGTAAGCTATGATGCCTCCTATTACAAGAGTCCAACTAGGGATACTCCATCCTTTGTGGAAATCCTCGTTGCGCTCATTTGCTATAACAACATTATCTATTGTCGGCTGATTATGGAATTGCCTATTTGAATTAAAGTCAAATGCCTTTCGGTCGTGATCAAATTTATAATGAAGATGCGCATTATCAACCCGCCTGCTACAACCAATGTAAGATCTTAAAACTTTACCAGGGCTGAAAAGAATATTTGTAAAATCTTTACCAAAGGTAAAATTTGCTAGTTTTGTAAACATTTTTACTTGATTTATTGTGGAATGATCTTATGGAATAACTATAGGTGTTACTTTACGACTGAAAATTATTAAAATTATCCAGTACAGTCGATCAATATTTTTTGATCGTATAGAAAAAGTTTTCTACAATAATTAAGGAAATCATTTCTGGTACGACGCCCATGAAAATTTTCTAAACTCTTTAAAATTATGTATTCATTGCTTCCGCTTAATAAAACAGGATTTGGGGTTAGGGGAGCAATGGAAGAGCCAACCGACTTAATGATCCAGTGTATGGTCCGGGCGTTAGACCACGATTGCGAAGTCACATTCCGTTCCACTACTCCCGATATCAGAAACAACCATAAAAACCTTCATCGACGAAGACATCTTTATTCCAAGATCTTTGTACCCTCAACATCGTCTTCAAACCATCCTCCAACAGCTTCCAATCCGTCACCGCAAAGCCTAAGTACAGCCTCAAAGGCGAATCAAATTAATCTAAACTGCAGTACCGATGTGTCTTTCATAGAGAGCGAGTTTAAGCACTAAGAAAGCCTAATGATTCTTAAGTCGGTTGGCTGTTCCATTGCTCCCCTAACCCCAACATAAAGACAAATCTAAAAAGCGTTAGCTTTCAAGACTTTATGTGCCTTTCCTCACTTTTTTGTACCGTTGTCTAAAAATGATTAAAAAAGTAAAGAAAAAAAATAGAGGTGTTTACAACAAAATCATAAAAAAACGTGCAATGCCTTTATTTATCAACAAAGTGGTTATTCAACTGTCAAAGTCAGGGGAAACTTACAAGATCTTTGAGCTCATATGTTCTTTCTTTCTAATCCCTAGTTAATGCGGATTTACTATATCTTTAATTCAATCACTTAAGTAACATAAAACGTCTTAACGATGACACATTTAAGGCAAAACCCCAACCTTATTACAAAGCACGCCGGGTTTGGGTGCGTTCATAAATTTAACGAATTTTTTGAAAAAGACAGTAAGTAAATGGCTGAACAGATTTCCATGGAGTTACATGCATTGCGACAGATGATTCGATTAAATTAAATTCTTCACCTATGGTTTCTTCTAATTCAGAAATACTGTAACGTGTAATAGGAAGCTGACTGCACTCTTCTGGGCCATCCTTGCTAAAAGTTGCTAGAATTGCATAACCGTTAACCTGAAGTCCCTCATTGAGATTTTTTAGATAAGCTTTAATATCATTAATATCTGTCAAAAAATGAAAAACCGCTCTATCATGCCATAGCCCATAGGATTGAGGAGGGAGAGATACAGTTGTAATATCGCTATCTATCGATGTTATATAGGATGACAAGTTTCCTAAGCGTTTACACGTAACTTCCAAGGCCAAAGAAGAAATATCCAATAAGGTGATGTTTCTAAAACCCCTAAGTAAAAGATCATCCACAAGGGTAGAGTCACCTGATCCTACATCAATAATAGGTGTTTCTATGCTTAAATTGAGATTTTCTATCATAGATAAACTCGCATCAAGGTGCGGAACATACCAGCTCATATCAATGTTTGCTTTTTTTCTGTAAATTTCTTCCCAATGCTCTTTTTGATCTTTCATGCCAATGGATGCAGGCCCTTGACATGAATTAGGATTTGCATTTACCTTAGAACTTGTTAATGTTGAAAAAAGCAAAAGTGCGAAAAATAGCAAATGTACAGGACTTCTAAGGCAGTAAGATAATGATCTAAAAATTGGGCTTGTTGATGGTATCATCGTTTGTATACAGATTTCGAATTTTTGTTTTGGTACTTGCATGGTATTAAGAGAGCTTTTGACTAACTGCTTCGAGAGCCAGCATTACATTCTTTTAGAGAAATGTAAATCTAAATCACACCGACTATTTTTGAGGGTTCGGGTTAACACCCTCTGGAACACAAGCATACAATTCATGTTTAATTTTCACAATATGCTCCTTTTTTTTATGATATTGTATTAAATTCGAACAAGATTGCTGCGTTATCCTATTATCATAGAAATCTATTAATTGCTTTGTTCTGAATACAGGATTGTTTTTAAAAAATAGTTTTAAACTTGCTGACATACTTGATTTATTCCTTTTTACATAGCAATATTATTCAGAAAGAAATTCTGTCAAGTTTAAATTAAGAAAAAATAATAAACAAAAGAGCAGTTAAAACTTAAAAACCTAGACATAAGCTTTATTGTGCGAGGTTTTGAGAAAATCTACTTAACTTACTTTTTATCAAAGAGTTATGAATAAAAAAATGTGGTATTTTTGAGCCATTTTCCACTCCTTAAATAAAAACTAACATATTTGGCCCAGTCGTTTGGCATATCACGAACGAAAAGTTACTCACAATTTTTGAAGGCTCCGACGAGTTTTTTATACCCATTCTCGCCTTAAAAATGTGGATAACTTTTCTTTGAGAGTCTGTAACGGCTTGATGGAAAGAGAGTTCAATATAGTAGGTTCAAAATCCTCTTCAAAGAGAATACCTTGTCTATAGGGTTTCTCGAAATTGCCTTAAAATCAACTTGCATACCGAAGGCTACTTCTCTAAAAACTTAATCAATCTGCCGTCCAAAAACCGGTAAATCTAATTGTCGCCGGACACTTTGGTAGCAGTGATTGACTGGTACAGTCGATACGTGCTTCAAAGAACGCATTGAGGCAATGCCTTTAACCAATGTGCATCGAATATTTTAATTATATAAAAAACTACAAAACGATAAAATCTTGTTAAATATCAAAATGGAAAAAGTAACTACCAGGCAAAAACTACAAAAACCAATTCCGTCCAAGACAAAGCAAAACGTGAATAATCTACCAACCGATGCCTCTCGTGCATCTAATAATCAACAAGAAACCATACCTTTGGACACAGCGCCACTTCTTTTCGAACGATTGTGCAAATTGCCTTGTGAGATTGTTTCTTATATTTTATGTAAGACTGATTTGAAGACTATTCTCGCATGGCGTTTCACATCAAAAATTTTCTATAATCTTGCTAGTCCTATTGTAGAAACAATTTACCTATACTGCCCTCTGGTGGCCAAAGCATTGATTTCCTTTAAGTACGCTCAAATTAATTCTGAAATTGCCCCAGAAATAAGAGAACTATATGATTTCGTTATAAAGTATACTGGAATCAATATTTCGATTTCTTTCGATGATTTTATTAAGGAAGAATCAAATCTCGCCAAAAAACTGAATTCTCTTGCAAAAAATGACCCTAGTATTACCCTTTCAATTGCCAATTCTCGAGAATTAAGAGAACTCCTATTGCTTGTGAATAATGGATTAAATGAAAATCAAAAATTAATTATTAAAAAAACAACAATATTAAACCTTTTTCCTAAGAATTGTGATTATTCTTTTAATGAATATGTTTACATTGATCATACTAATATAGAGAAAATTGAACTGTTATTAATAATGTTTGCTCCTGAGCTTACGAAACTCAAAATAGGATATCTTAATTGCTCTTTTTCGCTTCCACAATTACCTAAGCTCAAGGTGCTAGAATTTGGGAATATTAAAGATGCTTTGGAATTACCCATTTTATATCAGCTAACATCACTTACTTTTGAACATATTAATTCCAATGTAATATTAAAAAACCTCCCTAATCTTAGAATACTTAGGTTTCGAAAAATTAATCCAAGAAATGCTGCTTTAACACTACAAAAAGAGCAGCTGAAATGCATTAACAAAGAAACGCTCGAATTGCACAAGGTATTTCATCGAAAGGGTGATCGTGTCAAAATATTCGGCATAAGCAAAACAAATCGGTTGAATTCGCAGATGATTGTAGCTGATGGTGAAGTGGTTGTAGACCTTTAATAGACTTCTTGCATAACCGGCGTCTTTTAGTTACTGGCGGCGTCAAAAATTTGTTCAAGGTCGGGTGTTGTATAAGTAATAAAACTATATTTAACAAAACGTCATTTTGATCTTTGACCCATCGATTGTGTAATTCCTAACTTTTAAGAAAATAGTGAAAATGGAAATCTCGATTCTGGCTTGAAAAGTCCATTAATTCGAGCATTCATTAATGCTAAAAATTTACGTGTAACATCATCATGGCTCTTTTGAGAAATGAGTGGGTAAAGGTAACAAAAAGCTATTCGGGAAATAGCATATATGATAGTTTCAGGTAGCAATTGAACCTGGGAAAAATATATGCAATTAGAAAGATTATTCACGGAAGCACTTGGAATAAAAGCTCCATGGAAGATAGTTTCACTTCAATTTGATTCTGACAAAAAGAGACTTGATATAAAAGTTGATTTTGAACGTGGATCAGCCTTTGAATACGAGGATTCATCAACGAAGAAAAAGGGCAGTTACGGAGCCTATGATACTGTCGAAAAAACATGGAGGCATTTGAGTTTCTTTGAACATGAATGCTACATACATGCTCGAATACCAAGCGTGAAGCCAACTAGCGGGGGGATAAAGTTGATATCGCCGCCGTGGAGTGGTCTTGGCCACGGATTTACACTATTATTTGAGGCATTGATATTGCAACTGTGTAAGAATATGCCAGTAAATCAAGCGGGTAAAATTTTGGGTATATCAGATCATAGATTATGGCATGTGCTAGAATGCTATGTGTATGAGTGTCTTACGCGGGCTGATCATTCCAATGTTGATACAGTTGGTATGGACGAAACCTCCTTGAAGCGAGGCCATAATTATATCACATTATTTGTTGATATGATAGAGAAAAAGACGATCTTCATCACAGAAGGAAAAGATCATAATACCGTATGCGAGTTTGTTAAATCATTAGAAAACAGTAAAGGTAATGGAGAAAGTATACGAAATATAAGTTGTGATATGTCACCTGCTTTTATCAAGGGTGTAAAGGAGAAATTGCCAAATGCGCAAATTACTTTCGATAAGTTTCATGTACTAAAAGTAATTAATACAGCTGTTGATGAGGTTCGCAGAAGTGAAGCACAAGAAAATCCTATTTTAAAAGGCTCTCGTTATATATTTTTAAAAAATGAAAGCAACCTGAGCAAGAAACAAAAAAAGCAGAGGGCAAGTCTTAGCCAACTAAACTTAAAGTCTATGAAAGCGTTGCATGTGCGTGAAAACTTTCAAGAGATCTATCAAGCAGTTACTTACCAGGAGTTCGAAAATTATCTCAATAAATGGTATTTTTGGGCGACCCATTGTTGACTTAAACCAATGATATTAGCGGCTAAGACGCTCAAAAGACATTGGGATGGAATATGGGGTATAGGGAGCAACGGAACAGTAAAAGCACTTAAGGAATATTTTTGGAATTGCGCAGTGGTCTTAATTCACCTCTTGTAACAGCATCAGAAACAGTAAACGAATAGCGTCTTAGCATATTAATATGGTCGTAAATCAGTGGCGAGAGCCGAGCCACATCTTTATCTAGGGGTCACGACAGAATTCGGATTATAAAGCACGTTAAGGATTTGACTCACCATTAAGAGAATTTGACATAAGTCGGAAAACGCATTACTAGTGTCTTCTCATTGAAAAATAATGCCTCGACGTACGATTTTATCTTCTTCTGAACGAGTCGGTTTATGAGCTCTTCCTGATAACCAGAAAGACTTAATCCAACAGTTTA
>JABDAI010000025.1 GCA_013289195.1 Verrucomicrobiota bacterium | reverse complement strand
AAATTGACATTATTTAGATGAAGTTCTTTTAGCCAAGAATGTCCAATGTATTCTGCAAAAAACAAAAATAATCGTTTCACTTTTATGGACGAACAAGCTTCAAGCAATTCCTGAATAAGATATGTCTCATTCGAAATAAATTTTCCATCAATAAACTTGCTTCTTCAAAACTTTGACTATCAGGAATAAGTTTAAGCACTTTAAATATAGCTCTTTCTGGCGATGAAATCATTAGTATAAAATTATCCCGTTTTTCTTGTTCAATACCGAGTTTTACTGGCAAGAATGTGGAATTAATATAGTTAATAGAAGGACCCCAATTATAATTTAAAAACCACTTAGGAAGATCTTTCTTTTTTTGTGGACCATATAAATATATATCCGTTTCTTGAAAACGCACGAAATGAGCCAAGCCCTGCATTTCTAAGGCAGTTTTTCCTCCTACATGAACAAATTTATTAAGTTGCTGTTGCAATGCGTATAATCCGCCATGCCAGTTTATTTTATCTCCAGCTCGAATAACCGCTCCAGATCCTATAGATTCAAGCCAATTATATTCTTCATATCGTCTTTTAAGTTGCCTCGATATGCCATGTTTTTCGAGCCAATGATTAGTAAAAAACGGAGCCCGGAGGCCATTCTTTTAGCAAAAGGTTTAATTTTCTTCTGTTTTGTAAATCCGTGATTTACAAATTCGAACAATATTAAACCGAGGTCAATCTTACTTTTCTTCTTTTTTCATGCAAAATTCATTATTGCTATTGACATTCCGATAGCAATAATATTGCATACATTGATGCTTCAACAAGCCAAAGATTTGCTTTCATTTAAAGCTTTTAAACCATCAAAGCACGATGTAAAAGTCCCGCTTGTAGAAAGGTTTCTAGGGGAAGGACCCCTTATGGGAATATCAATATCGAAAGATTGTTTAAGCTTAGCTGAAATAGAATACACTCACAATTCCGCAATAGTTGTGAAGAATGTAAAAAGTTGCACGTTTAGCACGGAAGAAGAAATGATAAATGCTATAATTTCATTTGCAAAGGGGAATGAACTTTTTTATACGATACTGTTGAACTCACCTGGGATTCAGGTGATCAAGCTTGATAAAGACTTATCAAAGAAAGGCATCGATCGGATTTGCGATGCTAAGCATGAAATCAGTCAGATCCAAGAAATGATTAAAGAGCAAGTAGAAGAGGGTAGGGCATATGCTTATGCATCAAACCGAACATTTCCTGAAACTTTAATTTTTTCGTATGATCAAACGATAGTCGATTACAATGTAAACCTCGTAAACAGTTTGGGATTAGAGGTTGTTCGTACTGGATGTGGTATTTACGGTATCTTAAATTATTTGTTCAATGAGAATTCAGAATTTTTCCATCAGGATAAAATATTATTCATTTATAGCAATGATTCCTTAATTATCGGATCGATTGGTGAAAGCAAATTCCAACAAGTCGGCTTTAGGAGCAACATTGTAGCCAAAGATTTACAGTGCCATATTTCAAGAATGATCGAACGCTTCGACCATAAGCATAGCCAGCTTTCATATATTAATTGCTCTCATTGGCCTATAGAAATGTATTTCACAAAGCATTATCCTGGTCTAAAAATTTCCCCTATTTTTCAAGATAGTTTCATAGGAACTTTTGAATCAGTGTGTCATGGATAGCATAAATCTTAAAAGGCTTACAATTGATCTAAGAAAAAGCTGTGAATTCACTCCAGGTCCAATTCCTGAGCGTTTCAAAATCGCAATAATAATGTATTATATTATGTATGGATTGCTTATTATGGGAAGTGCTTATTCTATGGCAAATGTTGCTATAGCAAAAAAGAAAATTGCATGCATTCAGGCAGCAGAAAGACGCTTGATGGCACAAACTAAAGAAATGCAAGCAATAGCAGATAAGACCAAAATACAAATTCAAAAAGCCAATCGATTGATAGAATGGCAATTAGATAATGTTCATGGCCAAAAATTGCTCCATACACTATTCTGCGGACTTTCTAAGGAAATATGCCTAAAGAAGTTCTCTTTCAAAAGAGATCTAAGAACTTATCAAGCAACATTAGAAATAGACCTTAAAGGAGGTCAACGTGAGCTTCATGATGAATTTGAAAAAACACTTACTAAACTAGATCTGCTTGGGCTAAAACTAGTAATGCTCAATCAATCAGAAATTTCAGGAGGAATGCATCTCAAATGCATTTGTCAGGTCAATTCATTACAAGATAAGAAGCGATGAAAAATTATTTCAAAGGTATTTTGATATTAGTCTTAGTCATAACAAGTCTTTTTTATATAGGAATTAAATTCTATAAGGCGTCAACCCACACTAAAAATATATTGCGAGGAATGCAAGAAAAGCGTGCGAATAGCTCAACTAGTAATGAACTGCAGCAGCAGGAATTATTGGTCAACAGCCATATCATGAAGACTCTAGACGCGTTTTCACAAAATTGGGAAAAGCACTTAGGTAGACAGGATCCCAATAAAGTTCTCAGTGATCTTGTTGAATTATCTTTTGAAAACACCGTTGCGGTTTCAGAAAAATCGGTACAATGCCTGAAAGCATCAGAACAAGGCATTCAAAAAGAATTGCTTTTAGTAAGCTTAAAAGTCGTTGGAAAATTTGAGCGGATTTATGCTTGGCTAGGGGCTGTTGAACAAGCTTACCCCCAAGCAAAAATCAGTGAATTTGATCTGATGACTGAGAACATGAACGCAGCATTAACCTTGAGATTGCAAATCCCAGTAATGAGCTAATATGAAATTATATTTAATTGGATTTTTTTTCTTAATATCTCACTTTGCATGGGCGGTAGAACTAATCGTACCTATAGAGGAACTTGCCAAGTATTTTCCGAATCGCAAATGTCATCTTGCTTGGCATGAAGGGGCTTTCGACCCTCTCAGGCTAGATCACATGAGAGATCAAGTAAAAGAAACCATTAGTGATGAAGAAATTGGATATTTAAACACAATTAAGACTTCATTAAAAGAAAAGGGGATCGAAGGCATAGTCTTTGGACGAGGAGGGTTTGATAGCAAAATTCTTATTGCAGGACATGTGTTTTCACCAGCTGATGAGGTTCAATTTGTTAATGATCAGGGAAAATGGATGCCTATTTGCGAAGCAAGGTTAGTAATTTTATTAAGCATCGAGAAGGAGAAAGGTATTTTCCTTGTTTTAGGCAAAAATCTAGATCGCGAAAGAAGCAAGAAGGAAGGCATAAAATTCGAAATCATTTGGGAGGATTTCTTTAAGTCTTAACTTTTTATGGGACGTACAACATCTATTTTATCAGAATTAAAACCAGGTATAGACTCGCCGAGAGAAAGTTTTGTTTATCCCTTTGAACTCCAGGATATCTATTTGGCTGATGATGTAATATCACTTTTTACGGAATGGTTGAGATATATCGACATTGATCTTCAAAATGAACCCTGTGTGCCCATTGGAAAGATAGGACCCTCTTTAGTTTTTGCGCATTATTCAAAGGAAGCTATTAAGTCCAGCCCTTGGCCACTAGAGATTTTTCAACATGTTATTATCTCACAAAAAAAATATTCTCAAGTTTCGGAATACATACAATCGTTAGTGAATGCCAAATTTGAAGAAGCAAATTGTCTAAAATTATTTCATTGGGAACCCATGAGTTCAAAAGAAGAGTACTTGGATTTTATTCTAAAAGAGCTCATTATTGATGATTCTTTAAAACCTTTTCTATTAAGCTTTAAAAGTAGAAATAATTGGGATTTATTGGATCTGCCACATGGCTATCGTGAATATTATTACTATCTAAAAGGTGTAGCACCTATAGTTCCAATTCAATTAGCAGAAATTAGTAGCGAATGTTTTGAGCTTCTTCCAAAATCACTTCAAGAGCGCTATCAAGCACTATGTTTTAGAAGAATAGATTCTATCAGTTATGTGGCCATTGCTCAAGTAAACTGTACTGAATTGGAAGATCTAATTATTGCGAAATCTAATGGAACTATCAATGAAGTGGTTCTTTGCGCCTGTAGTGAAGAATTGATTTTGGAGAAAAGACAAGACTACTTAAAGGGAAAAAAGAAAGAGGGAATTCAATTTTCAAAAGAGGCTTCAAAAAATAAATCCCCAGAAGAGGTAAAAGGAAATTTAGAATTAGATATTAAATTGATAGAATCACTCGATATACAAAATAAAAATCATTCTCCAGAAATTTTATTTCAATGGCTTTTATATGAGGCAATTAATAGAGATGCGACGGATATTCATATTGAATATTGTAATGAGCGAGGAAGAATTCGATTTCGAATAGATGGGGACTTACTCGTTTTTTATGAAACTTCTCAAGAGCTTGCACGAGCACTTGTAACTGTCTGTAAAAATATTTGTTCAATGAGCTCTAATCTTTACGATAACCAAGATGCAGGATTTTCAGTAAAGTATGATGGACAAAAAATAAATCTTAGAGTTAATGCTATTCCTTTTAGAAAACATTCGCAAAAATTAGCATTGCGTCTATTGCATAAAAAAAATTCATTAACGTCTCTAGATAAATTAGGGCTTTCTGGAGATCATTTGCATATTTTAAGACGAGCAATCACTCGAAAACAAGGACTCATTTTAATTACAGGGCCAACAGGCGAGGGGAAAACAACAACACTGTATGCCGCTCTTTCAGAAATTAATACCCCAAATATAAATATTCAAACAGTAGAAGACCCTATAGAAAGAGAAATTGAAGGGATAAACCAAACGGCGGTAGATCTTCCACGAGACATCACTTTTCAAAGCATCATGCGTTCTATCGTTCGGCAAGATCCAAATGTAATACTTTTAGGAGAAATTAGAGATCAGGAATCAGCAGAATTGGCTATCGAGTCGGCATTAACAGGTCATCTAGTACTTTCAACATTACATGCGAATAGTGCAATTAAGGCCATACAAAGGTTAATGCAACTTAAAGTACCTCATTATCTATTGGCAGATTCATTAATTTTGATCCAGGCGCAAAGATTAGTTAAACGTCTTTGTAATCGGTGTAAGAAACAGCGTGAATTAAGTGAAAGAGAAAAATTGTTTTTTTCTACTCAAGGATTACCGGTACCACTCGCGCTTTATGAACCTGTAGGTTGCATAAATTGCGATAACACTGGATATATGGGAAGGATAGCAATTATGGAAATGGTGCCTATTGATAAAGAGATCTCAGAAATGATTTTACAAAAAGAGAGTTTTTTAAAAATCCAGGAATATGTCCGAAGCAAGAATATGCGCAATCTCTATCAAGATGCTTTAACTAAAGTGGGAGATGGAGCAACAAGTTTAAATCAAGCTCAAATGTTCGAAGAAGTATGGTGACAGATAATATACATAAATGGAATTATTTTTTATTTAAGTCAAGCTTAGGTTCATATGAACGAAAAATTGCTGTTTTGGCACCCAATCGAGAGATCGCAAAATGTTCGCTTGGATTTATTGATGATGAAAAAGTGACCTTTGTAAAAGAAATATCCGGTTCATTGATTATAACGAAAAAAACGAAATTGAAATCGAAAGAAATAATAGGTTTATTTCAAAACTTACAAAAATGTATAAAAGCTGGAGCCTCTATTTCAAAGGCACTACAAATTTCAGCATCTGCGGCTAAACATCCATTAACAAGAGGAGTCATTGGCATTTTGTTATTTCATACTTCCAAAAATGGCTTACAACTTTCCGCAGCAATGGAAAAGTTAAAATCAATTTTTGATTCTGTAACGATTGCAATGGTAAAAGCTGGAGAATCTTCTGGAAGATTACCATTCGTTTTAGAGGATTTAGCTAAGCGCATGGAACAAGCTGCAATTATTAGGGGGAAAACATTGGCAGGTCTTGCTTATCCAATGTTTGTCTTAGGAGTTACATTTATTGGTGTTATTATAATTAATTTTTTTGTCTTCCCAAGCATTATCCGCAATTTCAAAATGGTGAATGCAAAACTTCCAAAGATAACAGAAATTATGATAGATTTAATTGAAATAATTTCGAATCATCCTCCTTTGCTATGTATCCCAATTATAATAATAGCTGGTATATTTTTTTATAGGAAGAAAATTGCTAGTTCAAACTTTTTCCAAAGAAGTATACTAAAAGTTCCAATAATAGGTCAACTAATCGCAGGAGTTATTTTAGAAAGGTCCTTGCTTGCACTAGGTATGTTACAAAAATCAGGAATTAACGTTCTTGATACCTATAAAATGACGATAGAAGTTGCTGGCAATATAGTATTTAAAGAATATTTTTCAGCAATTTTAAAGCATATAAAATCAGGAAATACTGCAGATAAAGCATTTTTGAAAGAAAGATATAGATTAGGTAATTACAGTATTGAACTCGCAAATTTAATGAGAGTCGCTTCTTTTACTGGAGAAGATTGGAGAGCTTTGACGGATCTAGCTTATTTACTTGGAGAAGAGGTAAAAATTAAAGCAGATGCATTACCTAAACTCATACAACCCATTTTATTATTATTTATCGCTTTGATTGTGGGTTTTATGATAGCCGCTATTTATTTACCATCATTTTATTTATTATTAAATGCATTTAAATACTAATTTAATGACGAGAATAGTTATTATAATTTTATTAATATTTTTGAACGTTGATAGTATGATTGCGCACGTTGTGATGAACCTTAAGCCTCATACGCCTGGGTTAGGATACCACCAGACTTGGTTTTTAGGCAGCAATGATCATCGACTATTGTATAATGAACATGCTGAAGGTGCTGAGGTAGATGACGGATTATTCGTTGCTATTAAAGAAGAAGGTGGACATTACAATGGGTATTCTTATTATGAAATAAAACACCCAATCTTGGGAGCTATTGATGGCGGGCCAGCACATCTTCCGCAAAATCCAGATTATTTAGATTTTTTCAATCACCGTATTTTATCAGAAGGCTTTGATTTTCGGCCCCCTGATGGAATGTTTGCGATTTGGAGAGGTGAATTACCATTTTTACCAGATAAAACAGTAATTCCGAAGGGATCTAAATTTTTCTTTTGGATTTCTGGGGGAGGCCATTTCACATTAGGAACTTCTGTTATGCAAAGGATGTTGCAAACCGTAAAAACGATAACCGTGAAAAGTCAGGCAATTCCAAAAGATGACTATGCTTTATGGTTTGAAAATTCATCAATAAATAAGGTTACTTTTATAATCACTGATATCAATGAATAGATTTATAATTATCATCGGATATTTTTTTATCATTCTCCGACTTTACGCTGAAGAAATGGTTGGTGTGCAAATGAATAATCAAGGTTTAGTGACTAAGATTATACCATTTTACAAAACGCCTGTTTTAATAGACTGGAAAGAAACAGAGCCAGCTGATCCAATAGAAAAAGCAGAAATTAAAGAAACTAAACTGAATAAATATGTAGTTGAACTTAAAAAGCCACTTTCTGCATTTGAAAAAGAAATGGAGCGTCTACAATCATTGCCCCTCATGAACATTCCTATGAAATCTTGTCCCTTACATGCAGCTATTCGTTTATGTGCTGAAGCTGCGAACATGAGTTATATTGCACCCGCTAAAGATGATTTTAATGATAGTGTAACTCTAAAAGTTTATGCCACGCCTTATGAGATTTTAACTATGTTTACAGAACATTATGGTTTAGGAATGGAGTACGAGCGGGGCATGTGGCATTTCTATAAAGTAAATGAAAATGAACTCATAACTCGGAAGTATCACCTATTATATAATAACCAAGCTATTATTCAAATAGAAAAGCCTGAATTGAGTAAAGCCAAAGAAAGGGGCATTAATAACAGTAATTATGGGAATGTTGAATCTTTATTTGTAGATACCAATGTTATTGTAAAAGAAATTCAGAAGATTTTATCTTTACCTACTACAGGTTTGGAAGCCGTCATAGAAGAAGGAGGTTCAGTAAATAATTTTTCAAAAATATCTACTCCATCGCTCGAAAGTTGTGCAAAAGGGCAACAAGCTCCAGTTGGAAGAGTTATATATATTAGCGACACCAATCAATTAATGGTAGTAGCTACTCGTCAACAGCACTCTTACATTCAAACTTACCTTGAAAGTGTTGATAGACCCCAAAGACTCATAAAAATCGAAGCAAAATTTGTAGAGACTAATTTAGATCCTAAAACAGAAATGGGAATTGATTGGTCTAATCTAAGTGGAGCTAAGTTATCTCTTAATAGTGTAAAAGGAGATCCTATGAAAAGTTCTTGGCCACCAACTGCACTTCTATCAGCGAAAGATATGGCTCTTCAATTCTATTTCATCAAAACTGATTCAAATAGTACAATAGTCCAAGATCCGCAAGTTGTAACAACAAATAATCGAAAAGTATCATTGAAATCCGTTATTCAACAGCCAATTGAATCTGCTAACAATAATCAAAATACATTGGTAGGGAATAATTCAACATCAACTATTGATTACTTAGAAATTGGGACTATAATTAATATTTTCCCACAAATTATGGAAGGATCCATAGTTGATTTTAATACAGAAACAGTACAGTTAAACATTAGTATTGTGGTTTCTTCTATATCTGGAGAGAAAGAAATTCGAGGCAATCCATATCCTATAGTCAGTTCAAGAACTTATGATTATTCAGTGATAATCCCCTCAGGGTATACATTAGCAATTGGTGGGCTCTCTGAATGCAATCAGACAGTGACTCAAACAAGACTTCCATTTTTAAGCGATATACCTATCTTAGGCTATGTTTTTAAAAGCAAGAAAGATAAGCAATCTAAAAGAAACTTAATTGCCTATATTACACCAACCATTTTGAATAGTAGATCAAAAGAGATTGAAAGAAATTGTTTTTAGCTTTGAAACCTAAATTCCCGGAAAAAATTAATAACTAGAACTTCCGTTTGTAATGAATATCAAATTTCGGCGTAAAAATGAGTAATTTTTTAATAGTTATTATTAATAACTATGTTTTTTCGAACAATTTTGCATTTTTGCTCTCTTTGGAGCCATCGTTATTAACTAATCCGGGAATTTAGGTTGAAATTGCCGATCAAAACTTCAAAAAGCTCTGGCTTATTTACTAATTTCTCGATTTATTGACAAAAAAAACTATAAATCGAGAAAATGAGCAAATAAACCGGCATCCAAAACGATGTCTATGAATCACACATCTAAAACTTATTTTTCTAAAATTACTACCTTTGCCGTGAGACCCACAATATCGAACAAGAACTTTACACATTAATCCGCTCACTTCTACCGTCAAATCGAGGATACTCAAAATGCACATACTACCGTTCAATGCATCCTAGAAATTCCTAATCCACCGCCAAATGAATTTTATAGGCTATTTCAATCAATCCGCTGCATAAGTACAACTCCATTAGATGGAATTGCCATCTGTAATAAGATTCTCAAGACGATAGATCTGCTCCAACTTGACCAAACTTCCATTTATGTATATGGTCTTAACCGAGTCACAATACTACATCATTTATCGTTCTTCTACAAGACCGTAAATAATACTGCTGAAGAAATTAACTGTAAGGAACAAATCAATAAAGCTAATTCAGTGTCATCTCGAAATTGGAAATATTGATAAATCCCTCAAGTACCAAAATGAAGCACTGCAATTTGCTCCTAAACTCTTCATGGAATTTTTATTTCATCATAAGGACGAACCATACTCCTTAAACCATCTTGATAAAGTGATGTTTAGTTTGTTTTCATCAAAATCATCTATTTTTTGCGGTAAAATTCGAACAAATAAGCGGAGGTCAATTGTTAGTTAAGCAATAGAAACAATCCCAAATTTTTTGATGAATTGAATTAGACTAGATAGATGACACATTACCTCAATGTATTTTTTTTGTATAGAATTAATATTGAGATTTTTTGAATATTTGTAGTTATAATATCATGCAATCAATTGATTTTTAAATTAATGGTATTCTCTTTTAACTTAAATTTTTACTAAATTTTCTTCAGATTTTCAGGTCTATTAATTAGTGTTTGCATTCTCCACTTTATTAGTGGATGTTGCTCTATATTTTTTATGATAAATAATAATTTGACTCTTTTGAAAAAGAAATAAAGAATTTCGTGATTTAAAGTTTACTGAATATGGAAAGTCCTCGAAGTTGTTATTTAGGAAAGAGCGAAGTGCTTTCACCGCAGAAAAATACTCAAACTGTAATTAATAAAGCGTCTAATTCTGCACGTGCAACTGAAGCAATAAAACAATATAGTTTATATCTTCAAGATATAACAGAGGCTTTATTTGGACGATGGTGTGGTAATCTGTGTGACGTAACTCGAAAGATTGTAGAAAATTGCGACTTACAGAGTATTCGTACGCTTCAAAAAGTCTCAAAAGGATTCTATGAAGTAATTAAAATGGACATAGATAGCCTGTGTAATTTTTCCCAATATCCTCAAAGTGGGCCTAAGATTAAGTCAACATCTACTTTTATAGAAGATGAAAATCCTGAAACCTATACTAACGTACCTGTCAAGGAGTTACTTGATTCACCATTTCTATTGAATTCTATTTTAGAAAATAACTTAAAAATAATTCTTAGCTTTGAAAATCACCATGAGATAGATCATTTGCGTACATTCTTTTTGAATCAAAAAAATATAGAACTAATTAATAACATTAAAGGTTTAGATTTCAGAGCATTTTACAAAATTGATAGCGCCATTGATACATTTAACCTCTTATTAGACTTGTTCTTGGATCTTAATTTTATTCCTAAACTTAGTACTCTTATTTTTTGTGATATTGATAATGGGGAAACTTTTAAATTACCAGAATTACTGAGAAATTGCCCAAATATTGTTAATTATATTCAAAATCTTTCGTTTGGCAATATTGACCACAGTTCTACACTGCAAATACCAAGCTTCTTTAAAAATTTAACAACTATTTCAATTAATAGTATTAATATCGGTGCTATTCTCGAATTACCTGATGTCCTCCCTAAGTTAACCACTTTTATTGTTGGAAATATTGAACATACAGCTATAGAAAAATTGCCGAATGCGTTCAGTAGTCTGAAACATATTACTATTAAAAGGCTTACTAGAAGTGACACTTTATACTTACTCAGTTCAGGCAGTAATATTACAAGTCTTACAATTGAAAAAATTAATTTAGTGGATGATGTTCTTAAGTTCCCAAAATCATTAAAAAATATTGTAAGTCTCACTCTTGGAGACATCAAGTCTGCTATGATCCTTATACTATTGCTCTCACTTAAAAATCTTAAAAACTTAACCATTGAATATATTGATTCTGATGCAATTGTTAATCTTCAGGCAATAGGGGAACACCTTCAAAATCTGGAAACTCTCACCATCAAAAAAATTGGAACCAATAGTATTTTCAAATTATCAAAGTCTTTCAATTCCCTAATAAGTCTTACTATTGGAAATATTGATTTTGGGGTCATTCTGGAACTAGATGCTTCGATTGAAAATCTCGAGAATTTTACTATTGGCAATATAGATAAAGGCACAGTCAAGTTACCAAGCTCGATGCCTAATCTGAGAAACATTACCATCGGAGACGTCTATAAAGCTATGATCATTTTACCACGTTTTTGTAGTAATCTACAAACTTTCACTATTAAAAACGGTCAACGTGAATCTCTCATTGAAAATGAATCTCCACAGAACGCCATAACTGGCAATGATATTAAAATAAATTCCATTTATCCAAATAATGAACATATAAAATTAAATGCATTGATATTTTTTTACAATCAAATTATTGATTTCTTTGAGCAAAAGGGCGCAGTAGCTTTACTGAACAATACGTATTGCGAGATTAGCAAGATGTTTGTCGATCGACATAAGAATTTTATTTCTTTAAATTTTAATGATCCATTAGATAGTCTGGATAATGTTATAATTGAAGAACTAAATGATCAGAATATTAGACTATTGCGATCTTTAGGTAGCTTCAAAAACCTTACCATTAAGTGCTTGAAAGCGTCGCTTATGAATAATCAGAAATTAGATCATGCTTTTGCCAGTCTGAAAACTCTTAGTATTGGGATGATTGATAATGTCACTCTTGAAATGTCAAAGTTACTTAGTTTAGATACCCTAATTATTGAGAAGATCGGGAGGGATGCGGAGATTAAATTTCCAAAATCAATTAGCAATCTTCAAACACTTAAAATTAACGGAATTGCTTCTAAAGAAATTTTTTCTATAATAAATTCATGCACTAATCTCAGAGATCTTGCAATTGGGGACATTGCAGAAAACATGGTTCTTGAGTTACCGCCAATAGTCAATAGTTTAACAATTGGGAAAGTAAACAGTGGATGTACTCTTGAAATATCAAACAGATCAGACAACCTCATAGAACTGAAAATTGGAGATATTAGACGGGGAGCTACAGTTCGATTATTGGGTGCATATAATACACTTAGAATACTTTCTATTGGAGATGTCTGGAGTGGATCAACTTTAGGCTTAGCAAATTCATTCAATAATCTAGAGAGCTTTACAATTGGAGATATTGGTAAGAATATTATTTACAATCTATTAAAGATCGTTGAGCAACTTCCTATTGTAGATAATACGCGTCGCAACTTAGATGTGAACAATACCAATGGATCTGAAAATATCTTTAAGAGCCTTTCTCAAAATTCTACTCAATCCTTTAAAGATGCATTATATGTCGTTTATAACTCACTAGAAGAAAATGACTTGCAAACAATATTGAAGAATCTGAGGAATTTTTTTAAAATTGATAAACAATTAAATGCTGATATTTATTCAAGTTTCGTAAATTTTTTTGGCGAGATTAGGGCCGCCAGTCAAGAAGTTACTATCAAAGATCTAGAAGCTATTTTAGGAATAATGCAAGAACTTTTCCCTGGTCCGTATCCTGAAATAGCAAATTTGTTAGAGGAAATAGGGACAAAAAACGACAACCTTCATGCACGATTAGAGTACATGAAGGTTGCCTTAGACATGCGAAAAAAATGTTTTATAGACAATCACAAGAAGATAGCGGATTCATTAAATGGTATAGGACATACATATCTGTTACTTGCGGAATTGTTATATCCAAAAAGTTTACATTCAAAAAAACATCGAAAAACTTTTTCGGAGAATTTAATAATTTCGCTAAAACACATAGAAGCTGCTCTAAAGATGCGCCAAGAATTATTTGTTGGCAATCACATTGACATAGCAAAATCATTTAACATGATTGCGAATGCTTATGAAAGACTTGGAGACAAAGATAAATCTTTAGAATATCGGAAACAAGCTTTGAGTATTTATTTTGCGCTGCCTGAAATAAATGCGGATAAAACTTTTAATAATGAGGCATATGACTGTGTTCACAACATAAGTGAGCAATTCAAAAAATTAACTAATAAAGGATATGAAGAAGCAACAGAAATAAAATTAATAGTAGAATCTTTTCAGCAAAGTTTTTTTACGAAACAAGGATTAAGAAAAGAATTGTATCGAAACGAGTGTATCGGTGGTAATATTATAGGGTTTGAATGTAGATGGATTATTACTTCTCGTGGAAAAATAAATGTTAGCTTAATAAAATTGAAACAAAAAATTCAAAAGAACATTCTAAATAATCTCGCTAAAGCTGTACATAATAGCGGTTGGAGTAGTATAAATTTGCTTGGCATAGAATGTGGGGTAAAAGGTTATATTGAAAATAGTTATTTAAAAAAAGAAATAATGAAATTAAATACTGACGATGAAACGACTGAACTTATCCGAATGTTATGTTTTGAATCAATGAATTTAGCGATAATGAAGTTTGAGAAGAAGCCTTACGAAATAGCAGAAAGCTTTACTAAAGAATACTCGGGTTTAGTAAAAAAGATCGCTGAAGATCATCCAGAATTCTTCGTGGATGGTTCAATAGTCGAAGCTTGTATCGATGCTCTGCCAGATGAGGAATCCATGAAGCATATTGTTAGCCATGTAAAATATATGGGAATGGAAAAAGCAAACGATCTTGTAAATACTCTGTGGAGTCAATGGTCACTGCTATTGGAGATCCTTTGATTTGCTTTGTTGTGTGATGCATAGACATCGTTTCAATTTTCGTAATGCCATTTCTATTCGGTAATTAGCTTCTTGTAAATGTTCATTTTTGGGATCATAGGCATCTATTACTTCATCCCAGAAAGGGGGCTTATTACTAAGTTCACTGCTATACTTAAATTCTCTTTCCTTTCAAGTTATTGAGAGTAATTCCAGCCAATTTAAAATCTCTTTCTTTTAAAACTATCTTAACTCCTGAGATAAAAGAACAATTTGAAAGCTTTCAAAAACAAATTAGTGAAAGGAAATAAGTTATTTGGATTGAGAAAAGTAATAAGTTTCATTTAAATTTCAAAATTCAAGTCATTTGTTAGACTGCTATTCATTCCTCTGCATATTTCATTTTAGAATTGAGTCGATTTGTTTTTAAAAAAGAAGTTGAGCCTCATCATCTATAGTAAATTCGCTCGAATAAGGGACATTTTTGTGCTAATGTGATGTTATATCCTGACTTTGACAGTTGAGTTCACGGAGCCCCATTTTATGCGGGATAACAGCCTAGGGGTGTTTACAATTTTATTGAGGCGGTTTTAACTTCAATACTTTTACTAGTTCCGATGCTACTTCATTCATCTGAAAGTGTATTTTTATCTTTGTTTTTCTTTCTTTTAATAACGCTAATTCCATACTCGCTATTGCTTCTTGGATTTTTCCATGCGTTGCTTCTTCAGGCATTCTCTTTCGTAGCTTTTTTTCTAGCTTTCTTTCAAATATTAATGTTATAAAATTTACTTCTAGAAAAGTTTGAACGGTGGCCTAAATAATGTCTATTACCGCTAATAATGACAATTTGAATGAGAGCTTTGTTTGTGAAGCAGTTTTGTATTTTCTTTTTATGAGCGATAATGTAGACTTTCTTTTTAAGAAAATTATGCATTTACCGATCAATATAGACAACATTTTGCATGGACAAACAGTAGAATGGCAACGACTAGAGTTCAAAAAAAGCTGGAACCCAGAAGGAGTGTTGCATACGATGTGTGCATTTGCTAATGACATTACCAATTTAGGATGTTAACCCAAAGTTGAATTGTCGCTTTCTCTCCTATGTTCAAATGTCGTGTTTTCAATAATGGGAAACTTTGATTTTTATTAAAGGCATATGAATAGTAGATTTTTGGGTTAATATGGACTTCTTAAATTCATAATTCTTCTCAGTGTAAATTAAACACAACAGGGAGATTTAAAACAATTATTTGCTTTTTTTAAGCAAATAATATTTATTTAAAGTAAATTTAATTAATCACGCCGATTAATTGAGCATTCTTCAAAAAATAAAATTATTATTATGAAAACTAAAATTGGATTACTATGCATGTTCTTGATCATGAATGTTACTAACTTCATACTTGCTGATAACAGCAAAGATAGTGGAAATTATACGATAGAAATCGAGAGGAAGGAGCATAAAGTTCCCGGTCCTTTTTCTATAGAATATCAGTTATCTCTAAAGCCTAATCCAGATGTTCGAAGTGAATATAGTGGTGGTAGCGATACTGCAACTTATCAAAATACAGGATTGGATAGCAGATTAATTGTAACAAGAGATTATGGCGGCAAACGTGAACAAATATTCAATGAGACAGTCTGGGAATTATTACATAATAGTATGCAAAGCAGCAAATATGTAATAAAATCAATTGGAGACGTAGTAGTAGGCACGGTATATTCTTCAGCATATAAGATTAAGATTGCGGTACGTTTAGTTCATTTAAAAGAAGGTAACCCTCTGATCATGATAAGAATAATAGATCTAGAAACTGAGCTCTAAGTAATAAAAATGACAAAACTATTGAATGTTTAGATACCAACGAAAAAGAAGACCAGAGGAATTGATTTATTTTAAGCTTTCTCTTGGGACAACTCATACTTCGCTCTTCTTTTTCACGTTTATCTTGTTTTTCTTTTATATATGCTAAAGCAGCTCCAAGCCGCTTATTATCAATAATAGCTTGTTCACTGACTCGTTGAAGTTTATCAAAAACGCTATGATAATGAAGCTCTTTTTTCTCATATTTGATTTTTATACTGCCATCATAATAGTCGTAGACAGTAACACATCTGCGTCGCAGTTGTCGATTTTCAATTCTATCCTCAATAATGTATTTTCTCTTATCATACTGGAGCGTTAAATTATCCGAAAGGGTACGATCTTCCTGCCAACAAAAAATATCCTCCAAATTTTCTTTTTCGTGATCTTGAAGAGGCCGATGCGCATTCGTATTGCAAGCAGCTTCTTTGCCAAACGTTTATTGTAATCCTTCATAAACTCCGGAATATATGCATTACCCTCCTGCATATTGGAAATTCCTTTTAAACGCATCTCTTTAATGAATCGGTTTTGCAAAGTCCTGTTGGCTCGTTCTACACGGCCTTTTGCCTCAGGAGAATGTGCATTTATAATCTCAATATTAAGATCATTTAATGCACGCCCAAACTGAGTAGTTCCGTCACCTCCTTTGGCTTCTTTACTATTGACTCTAAAAATACCAAGCCTATCGCTATAAAAGGCAATTGGCTTTCCATACTTTAGGACATAGCTCTTCGTAAGCTCAAAGTAAGTGAATGTTGATTCTGTCGAAACGAATCTCATATCTAGAAGCGTGCTTGTTGCATCATCAACGTAAACTCAAAGAGAACCCCGTGGGCCTCTTCCTTCAAACCAATCATGACCAGATCGATCAATTTGGATTAATTCTCCGTAACAGCGTCGTCGATATCGAGGCTGATAAGACTTCTTAGCCTTGTGGGTACGAGGAGCCCATAATCCATCATTAATCATTAGTTTGCGAACCGTTTCAATGGATAAATGGATATCATGGAGTTCTTCTAATTTTTCCGTAGCTAAAGTAGGGCCAAAGTCGTGATAGTGCTTTCTTATGAGAAAAATCCCCATCTCTTTTACTGGGGTCACCACAGAATTCGGATTATAAAGCACGTTAAGGATTTGAGTTGTTTCGCAACGGTCCGAATTTGCCTTT
>JABDAI010000024.1:17930-18032 GCA_013289195.1 Verrucomicrobiota bacterium | reverse complement strand
GTCAATTTCCCAATAACGAAAAAATACAAAAGGATGTTCAAGCATTAAAGAAATTCTGTGATGTGTTAAAAAAGGAGATCGAAATAAAGATCAACATTATTA
>JABDAI010000024.1:0-17920 GCA_013289195.1 Verrucomicrobiota bacterium | reverse complement strand
CAAAAGAATCTTGCAGCCCAACAAGTTGACAATATCAGATTATATAAAGTTGAATTCCAAAAAGCTAAAGAAAACAAAAAACTTAGTAAAATGGAAAATACAGTTGATCTTATTAAAAAAGCTTCTTCCATTGCCCAGAAAGCTTATAAGACTGCAGTTATTCAAGTTAATAAAATTATAACTAATAATGATGAAGCCAAAAAAGAAGTTATAGAAGATACACGCATTTCTGCTGAGAAAGCGACGGAGTATGCTCAAAAAACTCAAGTAAAGCTTGATGAATATAAAAACCGTCTAAACTCTATATTGGGAAATACTAAATATTCACATTCCAGCAAAAACAAAAAAGAAAAACATCACTCTAAATTTGTTTCTCGGCATTCGAAGAAAAAACTAGATCATAAAAAAAAATTAATAGAAAAACGGAAAAAAAATAGGAAACTGAAAAAGGAGAAGAAAGAGAGAAGGCTCTAAAGCTGTAATTTAAAAAGATTTGCGCATTCTAAGTATGCAAACTATTCGCTAAAGTCTCATTAAAAACCAGCTTTATCTCGAACTGCGGTTTTAATTAAATAAATGAAAAAATCCAGTTTTTTTCATAAGGGATAAATAATCTGGTTGACTTTCATAGTCCGTAGTACTTCTATATTCAACATGAAATCGAAGCTACGGACAAAATATTTTCCTATTATCCACTTAATAAGATCTTATTATTTTTAAAATTCCAGATACTATTAATAAAAAACAATAATGAAAGCAAGCTTAAATTGGCTCAAACGCTATGTACCAATAAAATCAACTCCCGAAGAACTTGCAGAAGTACTTCCTATGCTTGGCTTTGAAGTAGATGAAGTGATTTTTAAAGGTATTCCACTACTTGAACATGTTGTCGTAGGTGAAATTAAATCCCGGCAGCAACATCCTGATGCTGATCGGTTGGGTATTTGCCAGGTACAAGTAAGCGACAATCCCGAAGATATAAAACAGATTGTCTGTGGTGCATCTAATTACAAAGTAGGTGACCGTGTTCCTGTTGCGCTCCCTGGAGCCATTTTGCCAGGCGATTTTAAGATTAAAAAATCAAAACTTCGCGGCGTCGATTCCGAGGGAATGATGTGCAGCGCGAAGGAATTAGGCATTGGTTCGGATTCTCAAGGTTTATTAATCCTCAGTAATCATCCTCCATTAGGAATATCCATTAATGACGTCCTAAAAGATAATGATGTCATCCTCGATTTAGAAAAAATCACCGCCAATCGAGGCGATTGCCTCTCTCATATTGGGCTTGCCAGAGAATTATCTGCTTATTACAATATTGAGCTAATTTCTCCCCTAGTACCTGATTATCCCTATGCCTTTGCTAACCAATCTAATTTCGACAATAATTCTTTTAAAGGCATTGAAGTTAAATCACCTAATTGTCCGTTATATACTGCTTGGGTAATCAAAGGGGTTACTGTAAAACAAAGTCCAGAATGGTTACGGAAAGATCTTGAGGCCATTGGACTACGATCTGTGAACAACATTGTCGATATCACAAATTGGATTATGATGGATTGTGGACAGCCTTTGCATGCTTTTGATCTAAGAAAAATAAAAGGTAAGAAACTCATTGTTCGGCAAGCACAAGAGAATGAAGTCATTATCACATTGGATCAAAAAAAACGTACTCTGGATCCTTCTATGACCGTAATCGCTGATGAAGAAAAACCATTAGTCGTTGCTGGAATTATGGGAAGTTTAGACGCAGAGGTCGATGAAACTACAGTGGATCTCGTTCTAGAAAGCGCTTACTTTGACCCTGTATCCATCCGTCATACCAGTAAAAACTTGAACCTATCAACGGACAGTGCCTATCGTTTTGTAAGAGATGTTAATCCTAAAGGAGTTGTTGATGCTGCCCGAAGAGCTATTAAAATGATACTCGACATTGCCGGCGGAGAGCTAGTATCATCAGGAATTCTTGTAGGTAAAGAGCCTCGTCATGACCGAGAAATTGAAATTGATCCTAATTTCGTTCGTGAGCGCTGCGGATTCGATGTCGAAAATGCGGTAAGTATTGATATTTTTAAACGTCTTGGATTCCTTGTGGATTCAAAAGCATTTTTATGGAAAGTGATAGTTCCTTCTTTTAGAGCAGATATCACAAGACCCATAGATTTGGTTGAAGAGTTTTTACGCATTTATGGAACAAAAAATATTCCTAAATCTGAGGTCATGGTACCGGGATTTACTCGGAATGACGATCCTATTGCTAGGTTTAATCATAAGGTAGTAGATTACCTCGTTGGACAACATTTTGACGAATGCGTTCATTACACATTACGTCAAGAAAAAGAAATCAATGATCTTTATGGTAAAAATATAGCAAGTTATTGCGCATTAGATAATCCTTTGACAGCCGATCACACTCATGTTCGTATGTCTCTGCTTCCAGGGCTCTGGGATACCATCAACTTTAATCAACGAAATGGTAATCGAATAACAAACATCTTTGAAACAGGACGTGTCATCCAAGTCGTTAATGACAAACCTTATGAAGTATTATCTGTTGGATTTGCAATAATATCAAAACATCCTCATGAACATGAATGGTTAAAACGTGAAGCAGTCGATTTTTACAAAGTAAAAGGACTGATTTTAGAAATCGCAAGTATAGCTGGATTGCAAAAGGACAATATAGATTTCAAAATCATCGAGAATTCAAACCTTTGGCAAAATAACCAATCTGCCCAAGCAGGAACGTTAGAAAATGATAAATTTCAAATCCATGTAGGTATGAGCAATCTAAAATTGATGAAGCAATGGGAAACCCAAGGAACAATTTTTTGCGGAGAAATTTTTCTTCTACCTGAACTTTTAAAACAAGAAACCCTAGAAAAACGACAAATAAAATTTGAACCTTTCAGTACCTTCCCTGCATCTATTAAAGACTTAGGTCTCGTTATGGATGCAAAAATACCAGCTGAAACAGCCCGTAAAAAATTGTTTATAGCTGCCAAAAAAGCTGTTGAAAATAAATTTCATGTCGAAGGTGTTACGATATTCGACGTTTATCAAGGTAAAGGAATCGAAGAAGGCAAAAAAAGCATCGCTTTTTCAATTAAATTTAGAGCCCATGATCGTACTCTAAAAGAAGAAGAAATCATGGATGCCTTCGCAAAGACGCAGTCAAATATTATATCAGAAGGTACTTTTTCGATACGTAAAGAGTAAATGAATAAAAATACTTAGGGAGTGTCCCTAAAATCGAAGCGAACTCTTTCGAGGAAAAGTAAAGGTAAGTCTTTGCGAGTAGATGATACTATTGACTTTTTTCGAATTGAAAAAACATGAGTTGGAAACGACGTATATTACCGGATATTTTGGGCAATCTTTTGATGCTGATCATACGACTCAAATTTGGATAGCAGATTGTATTTTAAGCTTTTAGGGACACCTCCTACTTTGATTGAATTTAATGTACTTTGATTAATTTAATTTGTAGATTTACTACAAATTATATATATTTTAATCACATTTCTTGAAAATTTTATAATTATATATTATATTTAATTTATGGAAATCAATAAAGATAATAAAGTAAAAAGAATAGGAATTCCTTCTGAGGCTAAAATCGGGGCAACCCCCACTTTTGGTAAACACGAGGTGGAAACCAAACCCGGGGTTCAAAGAAGAACGGATGATGCATCGCACAAAATTGACGAGACCTCCACTTTGAGTGAGGGCGAAATAGAAAGCGCAACTTCAGTCGACAGAAAAATAGTTGCTGTATCACACAAAATCGATGAATTGAAAGACAATCGGGGTTTTGCACTTAAATTGTTCGGGGTTTTGATACCAGATGTTGATGCAAAAACGTTGAGTAAGAATTTTGAAGAAGTAAAAAAAATTTTTGAAAAATATAAAAAATTTGGTATTAAAATACCGGAAGATATTCTGTGGAATTTTGAACGGAGCGGGCATGAGGCGCCTTTACTGGGAAGTCCAGCATATCTTACAAAAGAGCAAGCTGAAGAATTAAAAAATCTAGCTTCGGAAGGAGAAAGAATGCGGCGAGAAACAATACCCCCTAAGATAGCCTCTGGTGAAATCCCGAGCGCAGAAACTCAATCAACAATTTCTCAACTCAAGACACAACTCGAACAACAAGAAGTTGAAATTGAACGACTTAACACAGTCCTAGACGAAGCTGCGGAGGAAGCCCTAGAATATAGTGAGCTTCAAACAGCACACCAAGACCTCAAAACAGCATACAAGAAATTTGATGAATTTAATAATACATTAATGCAAAAACTTGAAAACGCTATAGAAAGTAATGAATACGCGTACGCAGACGTCGAATTCTATAAGCGTCTTGCCGAAGAAAAAGTCTTTCAAGTTGAAGACCTTAAAAATGAAAATACTAAGCTCGAACAACAAGTTAAAGAATCAACAAAAAACATTGCCAAGGTTCAAGGCGAATTAGATCAATTAAAGACTCAAATTGAAACTCTTAAAACAACCAATGCAGATCTATCTAGGAAAAATAGATCCTATATAGCTGAACAGGAAACTGCAGTCAAAAACCAAATGAAGATGATAATTGGGAAAGAATTGGGGAAAAAACCTGAACTAAAGAGTATTGCACGAGAACAAGAGCTAGATAAGCAAAATAAAGAACTCTATAAAGAATTAAAAGAAACCCATCAAGAACTTGAAGAATTAAAACGATTTAAACTAGCAGACGATAAAATAAACCAATCATTAAAAAACGAAAATCTTAATTTAGCAAACGAGTCGAAAAGGCTTAGCGCTAAAAACGCCAAACTAGCTGAAGAGATAGAAAAGCTAAAAGCAGGCATTAACAAACTGCAAGAATAGTTCAAATCCTCCGAGTCAAATAAGTGAGGAATCAAACGCACTCGAAGTCTTAAAGAAAGGAGCGAAAGAGCATCTGGAGGGCAACATGGACATGCAGGTTCGACTTTAGAATGTACTGCTCCCTACTTAAAACTGATTCACAGAATCTTTATTGGGTTTTCCTAGCTGCTATGTGAGTGAACGTACTCATGGTGAATGCCCAATTTTTCTATTTCGTTGAGACGAACAATGCCTTTAGTTTGAACTAATAGCAATAATTTTTCATTTACTGTCGAACCTTGACTATTATTCATAAAATGAATATTTTTTAAATAATTTCGAATTAATTAATGTTTCAAATACAGTGCCCACAATTTGAGGAATTTAGGATTATCTGCTATTTTGGCTATTAACCACGAAGCTCGGTGAGTTGATGTTATAGACAAAGTAATTTAATGATAAAATATAGAAATTTTTCTATTAAATCTAAACGAGTACTAATTTTATATTCTATTTTTTAGGATTAGAGATAATAATTTATTACAAATGAAAAATACAGCGACTATTGTAAGTTCACGAGAAGAAATAATATTACCAACCAAAGCAAGTAGCAGAGCAGTGGCTGCAGCGAGTGTAGCAGGTGTGATTATTGCCTTCTGTTCTAAGGCTTTGACCTTGTTTTGCAAGGCCAATAATTGTAAGGCATCCTCTTTGTGCTTTATCTCCTGTGCCCGATAGGCCGCTGTCTGGATGCTGAGCATGGACACTTTACTTTCTAATTCTTGTATTTTGTCAAGTGATATGTTTTTCTCGTCTTCTTGTTTCTTCAATGATGCTAAAAGTTCCTTGTGTTTGGCCATGGAGGAATTTAATAGATCGTCCACTGACATCTCCTCATCTTCGTCGATACCTAGCATCAGTTTGTGAGCTGCTGTCAATTGATTCGATTCTATCAGGTTTTCGTGTAAGGATTCTGTTAAGTCATTGATTCTTGATATTCTCCTATCTATAGCTTCTAAGCAAGCTGAAATTGCTTCTGAATCCAGTTCTTCGGAATCTAGTAGTGAATTATCGGGAACAATTTCGGTTTCTAAGCAACTTACATCCAGCGGTATTTGAACAATCTCATCGACAGTCGGTTCCCGTTCCAATGCTAGAGATAATTTGACTCTGTTTTCTTCTGTTACCTGTCTGTCGAAAGATGGAATTGCTATTGTATTTACTGGAAGTTCTGATTCCTTAGCGCGACCTGGTTGAGCCGTTAGAATTACTTGAGGATTGGATGGACTTGATTCCTGATTTTGAATTTGGGCTAATGTTAACTGATATTGATTAGTTATTGTTTTATTCATAGGTTTATATTTTGATATTTAATATAAAAACATAATTAATGATAAAAGTCAATGCTAGATTATTTTACAAGACTGTCTCAGTTCTGCTTTCAAGAGGGGTGAGATTTAAGCCCTGCATCGACCTGATTGAGCATTCGATAGTATGCATAAAATAGTATGGGATCTGCTTAATTAAAAAAGTACTTCGACTTACCAAAATGATGGTGAGTCGAAGTTATAGTGAAAAGAAAACTTTCTCTAGTAAATTTCATGAGTACTGCTTTTATATTCTGTTGAGGATTAGCGATACTAATTCATTACAAATGAAGAATATAGCTAATATTACAAGTTCACGAGAAGAGATAACATTACCAATCAAAGCAAGTAACAGAATAGTAGCTGAAGCGAGTTTAGCAACTGCATTACTAGGTGAGCTTACTGCTTGCTGTTCTGCGGGTTTAGCAACTGCATTATTAGGACTGCTTATTGCCTTCTGAATAGTTGCGGGCATTCCCCCCTTGTTCTATCTTTTTTTGTAATACTTTGATTTGGTCTTCGAGCGCTATCTCCCGTGCCCGAGATTCTATTGCTAGCACATCGTTTTTTAACACCTTGCTGTTTAATTCTTTTATTTCCGCAAGTGAATTTTGTTTCTGTTCTTCTAGTTTCTTCGATGCTTCTGTAAGTTCAGCTAGTTTGCCAAAGAATAAATCTAATAGATCGTCTACTGTCATTTTGTCATTTTCTGTAGCACCTAGCTTATGTTTTTGAAGTGCTGTCAATAGGTTGGCTTGCAGCTGCTCTTCGAATGCTGCTAGTCTCATCTTTAACGCTTGTATCTCAGTATTTTTATGCTCATTTTGTGTGATGTTTAGGCTGGATTGTAGTTGTACCGAGCGATTTGCGAATTGGTTGGTTGCTCTTTCCATGAGTAAGATTTGTAAGTCGCATGATACCTTGCGTGCTAGCTCGACTGCCAGTGACAGAGGTTTGTCATCTATTTTGGTTTCTAAGACCTGATGGATCACTGCTCCAATCTGATCGGTAGATAGAAATTGCTTTTCTGGATGTTGTATTAGTCGATGTAACTGCTCCAGTTCAATAAATATACTGTTAACGTCTTGTTGAGATACTTGGACTAGATCTTTATGAAAAGATGGAATTCCTAGTAGACCCTCTAAATCGAATGATGTATTAGAAGCTCGACCAGGTTTTTCCGTTGGAACTACTTGAAGATTAATGGGATTTGATTCCGTCTGATTTGATTTCGGTGTAACCGCCATCTGAGGGTTACTGATTTTTGAATCATTATACATAGTTTATATTTTTAGATTAATATTTTAAGAAAGAACTAAATCATAATTTAGAATAAAAGTCAATAATAAATTAAATAATTCAAAGAAATGGCAATGGGTTGAGGTATAAAAGAGAAATGAGTAAAAAAAATCTTTTTCTGATTGCAAATTTTCATGGCTAAAAATAAACCATAAATGGCAATCTGTTTCAACCAAAAAGAGTTCGACTAATCATAAACTTCACGGCTTTGCTGTAAGGATCCAGTAAATTTCGCAGATGCACCAAAATCTCATTACATCCCGTCATAAAGATAAGCATCATAATTGATATGGCTTGAGTTTACTTCTCCTAAACCATGAGAATCTAAAGCTGTATCCACATAAGCAAGTGTATCCGTATTTTGATCCTTATAACTTACATCATAATTATCGTCATTGTAAGGCCCGAAATAATACGGAGATTGAACCTTATTCCATCCTTGGTTCTTATTTACATATTTACAAACATTAACACCATTGGTTATCGTGCCCTGATAATTAATACCATTACTAGATTGGCCTTGAGCAAGTGCACACCATGTACGCCCATCACTTCCATAATAAAAATCTTTCATCCTAAGCAGAGTATCATTTATAAACACAAACTCAAGGGATTTAAAACGATCGCCTGGAAGAACTACCACACCCCATGAAGATGGAGTATCGCCATTTTTATACAGATCAATTACGCTAAATCCAATACTATACTTTATATCATTTAAAACCTTTAAATCATTAGGAGTAATTGGCTTTATCTCTGACATAATTTCCTCAAATATATCCTTACACTTATATGGGAAACTATAACAACCTATGGGTCCATGATAAGGATCTGGATTCATAAGTATATTAACATTAACATTTGCCTGGTTCAGTAGAGTAATACAGCTTTTATATAAGTTACTTGTAGTATCCCAAGGTACAATATAACCACTTACTAATTCATTAAATTTCTGCTGATAATATTGATTTTCTTGCAAAGTCGTAGCTAGCTCCTTCCTCCATTCTAAGATTTGAGGCGTCACAAGAGATGTAGAATTAAGCCCTATAAATTCAATTGGGACATACTGAATAAATCCAACACCAAGAGGAGACAAACCTTTATTATCTTGAAACGAAAACTGCTTTGGAAAGTTGTTTTTGGCATAATCTAGCAACCCATTTGCAGCCTTTACACAGTAAGTCATTGCTGAAAGACTGCATGAAGTAGCATAGTAATCTCCATTAGGATCTTTAGACAATATATGAGCAAGCTGCGCTGGGTCTCCCCCTGCCTGAAAGGCTTGTATGGATAATGAACCCGCTATTTTCGTTTGGTTAATGATCTTCTGGATATCCACTGAAGCGCTAAAAATGTCAGCAAAGGATCCTCCTGCTATTGCCTTAAATTGTTCTTTTCCACTACTGCTTTTAAACTCAATATTGATTCCTAGGGCAATCAATGCACCTTCTTTATAGGAGTAGATAAAATTATCTCCACATACCAACCCAAAATAGGGATTTTGTCCATTTTGATAAGCGGCTTCACCAAATTTATTAAGGGCAGCTTTACCAAACCCAGATGAATTAATAGATACGTCTCCCGCTGCATATTGATAATAATTAAGCGACATTGAAGCATCTTTATTTTGTACGGAACGCATATAATTAGCTTCAGCATTCGCAGAAAAAATCCAGAATTTGGTTTTAGCTGTAACATCTACATGTAAGTCTCTTTGGAAATCTAAAAATGACATTGCAGTAGCAAGTTTAATATAACTTCTTTGTCCTGAAACAGGACCAGCGGTAACATTATAACATATTTGAGAAGCTATCTGCTGCGAATCCGAAGAATACCCTCTGCCAGGCGAAATATCTCCACTATCTATTTGAGAAATCAATTTTAACGCATTGTAATTGCTCATTTATTACATCTCCTTAAAAACTAGAATCCAAGCTAAGCCAATCTAGCTATAATCCTGTTTGTTTGTCAAACTATTTACGCAAGGACTTTCAAGTTTTTCTCAGGATTTTGCTAATTTTTATAACGTTACTATTCATTTTGAATAATAGCAAGATGAAAGTTTTGCAAGAAAGATTAAGAGTTAAACCGTATTCAAAAAATGCTTGCGAATGGACGAACATTAATAGAAAATTGTTTTGTTTCGTATGGACATTAATATTATTTTTTATGAAAACTTTTTCTAAACGTGCAATCTGGGTGATGATTTTGACGAATGCTTTTATTAGTATTTTTATCGGGGTGGCGCATGCGGAAGCTTTGAATACAATGTTTCCTGCAGTGTTTAATCTTACTAATATCACTGGAAGTAATGGTTTTGCTATGAAGTGCATTAGGCAAGAAGATTTATGTGGTTTTTTTGTTAGCGCTGCTGGAGATGTCAATCACGATGGTATAGCTGATATTTTAATTGGGGCGCAGTATGGAGGTCAAAACAATGCAGGTCAAGTTTACCTAGTGTTCGGCGATAAACATCCATGGCCTAGAGAAATTGATCTTGGTAGTCTCAATGGTCGTGCTGGCGTTATTTTTAATGGTATTAATAAAGGTGATAATTGTGGCGTTTCAGGCAGTGGAGCAGGAGATGTCAATGGAGATGGTATCGATGATATTATAATTGGGGCTTTTAAGGCCAGGAATCAAGCAGGTCAAAGTTATGTGGTGTTTGGCAATAAAGGGCCATGGTCTGCAGTGATTCAACTTGCATCTTTAAATGGAAGAAATGGTTTTATTATTAATGGTATCAAATCGGGCGACAATAGTGGTTATTCTGTCAGTAAAGCAGGCGATGTCAATGGAGATAATATAGATGATATATTGATAGGTGCTTATGGTGCTAATAATTTTCAAGGTCAAAGTTATGTAATATTTGGAAGCCACTATCCATGGCCTCCGACTATTTACCTCAGTGATATAAATGGCTACAATGGTTGTACTATGAATGGTATTCCAGGTGATGGGAGTGGTCATGCAGTCAGTGGAGCTGGAGATATCAATGGAGATGGTATCGATGATATTGTAATTGGTCCATATAATGTTGTGAATACTATAGGTCATACCTGTGTAGTATTTGGTACTAAGAAGTGGCCTTTACAAGTGAACTTTACTGATCTTAATGGAAATAACGGCTTTGCTATTAATAGCATTAGCGTAAGGGATTTCAGTGGTTATTCTGTCAGTGGAGCTGGGGATGTCAATGGGGATGGTATCGCCGACATTCTCATTGGTGGTCAATATGCACACGATAATATAGGGCAGAGCTATGTAGTATTTGGCAATCCGTTGGTATGGCCTGCAACAATTGACCTGTTATTGCTCAATGGTAATAATGGCTTTGCTATGGACGGTGTTTATGACAATACCGGTTGGTCTGTCAGTGGAGCCGGTGATGTCAATGGGGATGGTATTGATGACATGGTAATTGGAGCTATCTATGCCGGTTATGTATTATTTGGAAGTCAGCAATCGTGGCCTGCTTTAATTTATTTAGGTTACCTCGATGGAAATAATGGTTTTACAATCAATGGCAACGAAAGTAGTGCATATTCTGTCAGTAGAGCCGGCGATGTCAATGGAGATGGTATCGATGATTTTTTGATTGGGAATCCATCTCTTCAAAATCCAGTAAGTCACAGTTATGTAGTGTTTGGAAAACACTAGGTTCTGCAAATGGGCGACTATCTAAAGAAGGTTTACCGCTGAGAAATCATTAATCTGTATTCAAAAAATGTTTGCAATTGTTTCGTATCGACCATTAATATTATTTTTTTATGAAAACTTATTCTAAATGTGCAATCTGGGTTATGATTTTGACGAATGCTTTGATTAGTATTTTTATCGGAGTGATGAATGCGGAAGTTTTGAATACAACGTTTCCTGCGGTGTTTGACCTCACTAATATCACTGGCAGCAATGGCTTTGCTATGAAGGGCATTAAGCAAGGAGATCAATGTGGTTTTTTTGTGAGCGCTGCTGGAGATGTCAATCACGATGGTATAGCTGATATATTAATTGGGGCGCGATTTGGAGGTCAAAATAATGCAGGTCAAGTTTACTTATTGTTCGGCAGTCAACAGCCGTGGCCTAAAGAAATTGATCTTGGTAGTCTTTTGTGCCGTAATGGTGTTATTTTTAATGGTATTAATCAAGGTGATAATTGTGGAGTCGCTGTCAGTGGAGCAGGAGATGTCAATGGAGATGGTATCGATGATATTATAATTGGGGCTTTTTTTGCCAGGAATCAAACAGGTCAAAGTTATGTAGTGTTTGGCAATGAAGGGCCATGGCCTGCAGTATTTCAACTTACATCTCTCAATGGAACAAATGGCTTTGTTATTAATGGTATCAAATCGGGTGACTATAGTGGTATTTCCGTCAGTAGAGCTGGCGATGTCAATGGAGATGCTATAGATGATATTTTGGTAGGTGCTTTTGGTGCTAATAATTTTCGAGGTCAAAGTTATGTAATATTTGGGAGTCACTATCCATGGCCTCCAATCATTTACCTCAGTGATATAAATGGCTATAATGGTTGTACTATGGATGGTATTCCAGGTGATGGGAGTGGTCATGCAGTCAGTGGAGCTGGAGATATCAATGGAGATGGTATCGATGATATTGTAATTGGCCCATATAATGTGAATAATATAGGTCATACCTATGTAGTATTTGGTACTAAGAAGTGGCCCTTACAAATGAACTTTACTGATCTCAATGGTAATAATGGTTTTGCTATTAATGGCATTAGCGCAAAGGATTTAAGTGGTTATTCTGTAAGCGGAGCTGGAGATGTCAATGGGGATGGTATTGCCGACATTCTCATTGGTGCTCCATGGGCACACGATAATACGGGGCAAAGCTATGTAGTGTTTGGTAATCCATTAGTATGGCCTGCAGCAATTGACCTGCTATTGCTTAATGGTAATAATGGCTTTGCTATGGACGGGGTTAACGGTTGTGGTTGGTCTGTCAGTGGAGCCGGTGATGTCAATGGGGATGGTATTGATGACATGTTAATTGGAGGTACCAATACTAGCTATGTATTACTTGGAAATCAGCAAGCATGGCCTGCTTTAATTTATTTTGGTTACCTCGATGGAAATAATGGCTTTGCGATCAACGGCATTGAGGGTAGCTCTTATGCTGTCAGTGGAGCCGGCGATGTCAATGGGGATGGTATCGATGATATTTTGATTGGGATTCCTTTTATTGAAAATGCAAATCAAATATGTCGAAGTTATATAGTGTTTGGAAAACATTAGGTTCTGCAAATCGTCGATTACACCGATTATTCCAAGGGAAGGTTTTTATTGTTCAATTTTTAGAAAATTATTCTGACCGTCGAATGGAACAGGCCTTAAGTGAAAACGTAGCTGTAAAGTGGTTTTGCCAATATGCATTAAAAGATAGTGTGGATATTTTTATGAAAAATCGAGAACTGAGGTCCTAAGAAAATCTTTATCTGTTTTTTTACTTGCAAGACTCTTAGAAAATTATTTTCCTATTTTCTATAAGAAAATGCCAAATATTAAGTTTTTATCAACAATCGTAATATTGACCTTATTAATTAACATCAAAGCACTAGAAGCAATGGACTGGAACCGTTTTAAAAAATACTATCTACCAATCAACGACTTAGGATTTTCCTTAGATATTAGCAGAATGAATTTTGATGATTCTTTCTTTTCTAACATGGAAGATCGTATGCAAAAAGCTTTTTCAAATATGGATGAATTGGAAAAAGGTGCCATTGCCAATCCTGATGAAAATCGGATGGTAGGACATTATTGGTTACGCAATAGTGATTTGGCTCCCAATAAAGAAATACGAAAAGAAATCGATCAAACTTTACAACATATTCATGCCTTTGCTAAAAAAATACACTCAGGAGAAATTAAATCGAATTCTGGGCCTTTTAAAAATATGATCATTATCGGAATTGGGGGCTCTGCTTTGGGGCCGCAATTTGTCAGTCAGGCTTTATTTAATTCTAAAGAAAATGGTTTGGCTCCTTACTTCTTCGATAATACCGACCCTGATGGCTTCGATATTATTCTAGAACATTTAAAATATCATCTTGATCAAACTTTAGTGATCGTTATCTCAAAATCAGGAAGCACTCCTGAAACACGCAATGGCATGCTTGAAGCTGAAGCAGCTTATGCTAAAGCTAATCTTAATTTCGCAAAACATGCGATTGCGATAACTGCTGAAAATAGTAAATTGGATAAACTCAGCAAAGAACAAGGCTGGCTAGATACCTTCCCTTTATGGGATTGGGTGGGAGGCCGTACGAGCGAATTAGCTACAGTCGGCCTTGTGCCTGCTGCCCTTGAAGGCATTAATATCAATGAAATGCTCAGAGGCGCAAAAGATATGGATGATGTCACTCGCAATCCTATTACAAAGGAAAATCCTGCTGCACTGCTCGCACTCATGTGGTATTTTGCAACTGATGGAAGAGGTGCCAAGGATATGGTCATCCTTCCTTATAAAGAACGTCTGAGCCTTTTTTCTAAGTACCTACAACAACTCATTATGGAATCCTTAGGGAAGGAAAAAAATTTACAAGGAAAAGTGGTTCACCAAGGCATTACTGTTTATGGAAATAAAGGTTCAACCGACCAGCATGCTTACGTACAGCAACTGCGCGATGGCGTAAATAACTTTTTCGTGACATTCATAGAAGTCTTAAAAGATCGACATGGAAAATCTCTTAACGTGGATCCTGGTATCACATCAGGAGATTATTTAAATGCTTTCTTACTTGGTACCCGAGAGGCTCTTTCGGAAAATCAAAGACAGTCCATTACAATAACAATTGATGAGGTCACTCCCTACTCTATCGGTGCTTTAATTGCGCTTTATGAACGTGCCGTTGGACTCTATGCTTCTTTGATCGGAATTAATGCCTACCATCAACCCGGTGTTGAAGCAGGGAAAAAAGCGGCCACAGAAATCTTGAATATTCAAAATAAAGTTGAAAACTATTTGGAACAAAATCCAAACCACCCTTTCGAAGCTATCCAAATTGCTGAGAAAATTGCTGCCCCTGACAAAATCGAGATTGTTTATAAAATTTTAGAACATTTAGCGGCCAATTCTGGTAAAAATATTACTAAAATGGAACAAACTCCTTTTGAAAAAACTACATTTAAATTCCTTAAAAAATAATATTGAATTCTAATACGTAACCATTAACTTTTTAATATATGAAAAAACTTAAAATTTCTTTATTATTAATTCTTTCCATATTAGAATTAATTGCTTTATATGGATGCGCATCGAGCATGGATCCTGCGAGGTCGCAACTACCCTGGGCAAAACCTGCTTCATGGGAAATGAGTTCTCCTGGAATGGCATTCTAAAAAGTGCATCTTACCGAAAGTAAACAAAAAGCTCAGGCAGGATATTTATATATCGTCTCAACTCCTATTGGGAATTTAAGCGATATAACCCTACGTGCTGTGAGTATATTAGATTCCTGTGATCTCATTGCTTGTGAGGATACACGCGTCACGGCTACTTTGTTGCATTATTTAGGAATCCAGAAGCCAACGATTTCCTATAGAGATGCAAATGAAAAGCAGCAAGCTGACTATTTAATTGATCAACTCTTACAAGGGAAATCCGTTGCACTGGTAAGTGATGCAGGGACACCGACATTGAGTGATCCTGGTTTTCGTGTTATTAGGGAATGTAGAAAAATAGGCATCCCGGTTGTTCCTATACCAGGGGCTTCTGCACTCCTTGCAGCACTCAGTGCGTCCGGTTTACCAACAAATGACTTTCGTTTTTTTGGATTTCTAACTCCCAAATCTGCCGCAAGAAAACGCTTCCTCGAAGAACACAAAGACTCATCTTTCACAATCATTCTCTATGAGTCCTCGCATAGAATAGAAAAGTTTATGGACGAAATGCTCGAAATTCTTGAGCAAAATAGAGTCATTTGCATTGCCAGAGAAATTACCAAATTACACGAAACTTTTTTAGTCGGCGAAATCCCCATTATTCATCAAGCTTTTCAAAAGCAATCTCACAAGGGTGAATTTGTTATTATTATTGCTCCTAAAGACTTTCAACTCTAATTATAGTTTTGCAATGATAACTTAAAAAAAATGAACAAATGCGTAGCAATTATTGATATCGGCACAAATTCTATCAAACTCCTTGTAGCCAATCGGCAGGGCGTATTGTTGAATGCTATTCGTGGCGTAAGAATTGGGGAGGGCATCGGTGAAAAAAAATTCACTATCAAAAAGGATGTTATTAAAAGAAATATAAATGCCATTAAAGAGCTCTTGAGTGAAGCAGAGCCGTTCAAACCAAATGTCACACTTATCACAGGAACTAGTGCTCTGCGCGATGCGGAAAATGCTCAAGAATTTCGCCAAGAACTCAAGCTTGCTACAGGGGTTGATCTTCGCATTCTCAGCGGTGAAGAAGAAGCGACCATTATTTCCAAAGGCATAGTAACCGATCCCCAGGTGAAGGCTTTGGAAGAATTTTCCTTGTTCGATCTCGGTGGCGGGAGTTTAGAATGTATGCATTATAAACATAAACGATTAATGTTTGCGGATAGCTTTCCATTGGGCATGGTCCGATTAACTGAAAAATATATAACAAATCCCACAGGAAAAATTAATCCTGAAGAACTAGTTCACATAAAAATCCTCATCGAAGAAGAATTAACGCATTTTCCTATCAAAGACATCCCCTTAGTAGGCACCGGGGGTGGTTTAAGTAGTGCAAAAAATATTTTAAAAACAGGTAATATCCTAAAGATCGATGACTTAGAAGATCTATTAGTTAAACTTGCTAATATTACTGCTCAAGAACGAATAAAATTATATGACATTCCGCAATTTCGTGCTGATATTATGCCCACCGCATTAATCATTATTATTACCCTAGCTAAAAAAGCCAATTGCAAAGAAATTATTTATTCTAGTTTTAATTTAAGATTTGGACTTGCTCAAGAAATATTCCAATCAAAATAGATAAAAAAACTATAGTTGATTTAATCTCAGCGAAAATTCCGCTGTCCTTCTATACGCGATGCATTACTGCCAATAAGGTTCAAACAGGCGTCTTAATTTCTCAAAAAAACTTTTCCCTGATGCATCCTTTTCTAATTCAAAACGATAGAAAGCGTCCAATATATTTTCTCTTTCCCAGTCAGAAACAAATGTATCGAACTTTGCGTGATCTTTAACATATTTTTTAATCGCAGGTTCAATGAATTGCATCCAGTAATCGTATATTGGTTGAAGGAAAGCCTTAACTTGAGGATCTTCATAAGCATCCATTCCAAACATTTGTACAAAGCGCGCAATGGCTTCTGATGTATGTTGAAATTGGGGATAGCTTGATTGAATTGTATAAAAAAGACTGATAGCTAGTGCAAAAGGATCATCAGTAAATTCTGCTAAAATTTGATATTCTAGTTCAGAATATTCTTTCAATTTTTGAAATATCTCATCCATGGCTTTATTCCATTGTCGTCTGGCAACAACATCATCTGCCGCATAAGGATTAGTCCGATGAGAAAAAAGAATATTCATGGCTTGATGTGTCCATTCATGAATAAGAATACCACGAATCATTTTTGATCCTAAAGGAAATTCATGAATGGAAACGCGTTGCAATTCCTTCGAATAAAACCCTCCCACTCTGGGGTCACCTAAAGGATTTTCATAAAAAATATGCAATTTAAAATAAGGATCTTGCTTAGCATGTAATGCAATAATATTCAGAATTGAAAATGTAATATCACTTTTTTTAGCAAGCTCGTATAAATCAATTTCAAACATTTTACGCGCTGAATCAAGAGAAAGATCAAATTTATCTAGAAACTTAGGGTTTATATTTGTCTTATGTGTCAAATAATCGGTTATTGAGATATCTTTAAGCCCAGGGCTTAAAGGAATATTTTCTAAAAATTTAGTATAATTTTCGATTACATCTAAACTATCTCTATCTATTAATTTACTTTGCAAAATTTCATAATAATAAGTAGACTCCAAAAGAGTTGCCAATGCCAATTTAGTCCATAAATCTTTCCGAATTTCTTCGTCACTTAACGAAACCCAATATTCTAATATTTTATTACCAAACTCTTCAGCTTCGGCAAATTTACCTATTTTAATTAATCGATTTATTTTTTTAAGAGCTATACCGGGATTTTCTTGCATGCCTATTTTTTCAATGTCGAAATCCAGTAAGATATCAAATTCTAAGGCAAGTTCCTTTTCACCTCGGTCGTACCACTTATTGGCTATTTCATAGGCATCTAAAGGAGAATTTTGTACTTTTAATTTATCAAATTTTAAAGCAATTTTCTTTTCTCCTCGGTCATACCATTTATCTGCTATAAACTCAGCACTACGGGGTTCATTTTGTACCAGTAATTC